>PWPY01000173.1 GCA_003558575.1 Desulfonatronovibrio sp. | reverse complement strand
TCATCGATGGCAAAGCCAAGGTCGTGGCAGACAGATTTTGCGATGGTCTTGGGGCATGCATGGGCCATTGTCCCACCGGAGCTTTGACCATGGTGGAGCGCGAAGCAGAGCCATTTGATGAAGATGCGGTCCATCAACGAATTAAAAAGCTTGAAAAAGTCCAATCCTTTGAGGAAAGTAAGTCTGAATCAAGAGGATGCCCTTCCTCGTCCCCAATGAATTTTGGAGGGTGCCCCGGTAAAAAAGCATCATTAAATTCAAATCAGAATTCAGTGTTGCCCAACTGGCCAGTCAAGTTAAGGCTTATTCCTGAAGACGCCCCTTTTCTTCATGATTCCCATCTTTTTCTAACAGCTGATTGTGTACCTTCAGCTGTGGACGGTCTTACCACCTTTTTAAAGGATAGGTCTGCTGTTTCTCTATCTTGCCCTAAATTTGAAGATTATTTTTCCCTGACTCAAAAATTAAGCAGGATGATTGCATTTAATGACATAAGGGAAATTACAGTTATGGAAATGGAAGTTCCATGCTGCTCACCTTTGCACAAGATAGCATTGCAGAGTGTGGAAATGGCCGGTAAAAAAATCAGTGTTAACAGACTAATCGTTAACAGACACGGTTCTGTTATTAAAAAACAGAAGTTTACATTAGACCTGGAAAATAAGGCCTTACAATTAGCTGAAGCAGCAGGGTAAGAACCGCAAGTGCGTAAATTCCTGCCAGCAGGTCATCCAGCATGACAGAGTATCCGCCTGGAAACCATGTCTCTGAATGCCTCACTGGAAATGGTTTGGATATGTCAAACAGTCTGAATAGAAAAAAACCCAGGGCCAGGACAAAGATGGATGCTGAGGTTATAAATAGAAATGTTGTCCATTGACCCAAAACTTCATCGATGATGGCCTGGCCCGGGTCCTTGCGTTCAAAGTGTTTTTCAGCGGCTGCGCAGGCCCATGATCCAACAATAAACAAAACCGACAAAATAATCAGCTTGATCGTCAGGGAGAATGGAATAAAAAGCCAGGGCGCGAGAAGTACGGCAGCAAGGGAGCCCCAGGTTCCTGGAGCTTTGGGCAGATGTCCCACAAAACCAAGGGTTGCTAAGCTGCTTAAGATCTTTTCCTTTGGCGTCATGGTGCATCCTTTTCAGGCAGAGTTATTGCGTGGAGTTGAAAAAGTTTTGTCCAGACCTCAGCAAGGGGAAGACCCACAACATTGGTGTATGATCCCTGTATGGATTTGATTAGAAATCCTCCCAGTCCCTGGATGGCATAGGCTCCAGCCTTGTCGTCTGTCTCGCCCGTATCAATGTACTGTCTGAGTATATGGTCCTCTACGGAAACCATTTTCACACTGGTTTCACAAAAAAAAGATTCCCTGACTTTTTTCTGTCTGCACAGGATAGATACTGCTGTAATGACCCGGTGAGTATTGCCTTGAAGATTTTTGAGCATTTCTAAAGCATTGGCTCGGGAGCGGGGTTTACCCATTATTGTCTGGTCCAGAACAACAATGGTGTCAGCAGCAATGACCACAGCAGAATGTTTTTGATCAGCAACCTCGAAGGCCTTTGCATCTGCCAAATGTAGGGCATAGTCTTCAGGCTTCTGTTTTGGCTCAGGATCAGGTTCTTTTAATTTTGCCGGAATGACCTGAAAACTGATACCAAGAGTTGTCAATAAGCTCTGGCGCCTGGGAGAGGCAGAGGCAAGGATGATGTCTGCTGCAGATCGAAACGGTCCCTGAAAAGAAAAGATTGAGCTGTCTTTATAGTGTATGTGAGTTCCCATAAAGGCCTACATCGTCGATAATAGAGGACAGAGCCCGGAAAATTCCCTGAGAAAACTGTCTTTATCAGTATAGTGGATTGCATTTATTCCCCTTGAACGGGCCCTTTTGATATGGGGCAGATGATCGTCCGTAAAAAGGATGGTATTGGGGCTTGAGTCAATCCACTGGATAAGTTCATCAAAAATAGCCGGGTTGTTTTTGCTCATGCCTACATGAAAGCTGTTATATACTCGGTCAAAATGCCTGAAGAAGTTGTCCCTGATATCCAGTTCATCTAACCAGTTGACCTGGTCACTGAGAATGGCGGTGTTGATTCTGTTTTTCTTCAATTCCCCAATGAGTTCAACCATCCAGGGACGAAGTACAAACCTGGACAGGATCTCATTTCTCAGGTCCTGATCAGACCTCTTTATTCCTGTTTTCCTGCGAAAGCGGTTCCAGAAAGTTTCCTCAAGGGCCTCTCCTGTGAGATATCCCGTAGATAGAATGATATCTCTGGCAGCTTCAAAAACATACTCAGGCCTGAGCTCCTCTTTTTCAGCAATGGCCTCAAGTCCGGCTACAAATCCTTCTTCAGCCAGTACTCCTCCGTAATCAAATACAGCCCAGCTGATGGTGCAGTTAGTCATAAAAATCCTGTATGGGTTTGGTTGGTAATTGGTTTTCAGCATTTAGAAACAAAGACTTTCAAGATGAAAATTGATTAAAAAGTAGTTAAAGCCCAAGCTCCACTGCAAGTTTTTTAAAAGCGTTTTTGACAAGAAAGATCTCATCCTGCCCCATATCTGCCCTGAGGGAAATACGAAGTCTGGCTGTATTTTCAGGTACAGTGGGGGGACGGATACCAGCCACATACACTCCTGATTTCATTAGACTGTGCCTGGCATTCATGACCATGCTGCATTTTTTGAGAATTACAGGAATAATCTGGGAAGAGCTTGAACCGGTATCAAATCCCAGACCTGTCAAATAGCCTTTGAGTTCCTGGGCCATTTCCAGCAGTCTGGCTCCTTCAAAAGGATTGTCGATTACTTTCCTGACGCTGGCCAGGCTAGCGGAAACCACAGCAGGCGGAAGGCTGGTGGAATAAATGAATGCGCGCCCCTGGTTTATAATGAGTTCAATGACATTATTATGGGAAGCTATGTAGCCTCCATAAGAACCCAGGGCTTTACTGAAGGTCCCCATATGAATGTCTATGTCCTTTTCCAGCCCCAATTGGTGAGCCAGACCTCTGCCTTGACCGAATATGCCTGTGGCGTGGGCTTCGTCGACAATGCACAGTATATTATATTTATGGCATAAATGGACTAACTTTTCCAGAGGAGCCAGGTCTCCATCCATGCTGAATACTGTATCGGTTATGAGGATTTTTCTGGATTGGTTCTGATATTTTTTTATGAGCCATTCAAGATGATCAGTATCCTTGTGACGATAGCGAATCAGCTTTGCCCGGGACAGGACAGCTCCGTCTATTATGCTGGCGTGGTTGAGGCGGTCAGAAAAAATAACAGTTTCCCTGTTGGCAAGAGCCGTAAGTATGCACAGGTTAGCTGTATAACCGCAACCAACAACAAGGGCCCTGGCTTGTCCCTTAAATGAAGCGATCAATTTTTCCAGTTGATCATAAGTTTTAAAATTTCCGGTAATAAGGCGGGAAGCTGCCCAGGATGCGCCGTAGGTTGAAGCACCTGCTGTGGAGGCTTGGATTAATTCCTGGGAATTGGAAAGGCCTAAGTAGTTATTGGAAGCCAGATTCAAAAAATTTTGACCTTGTATTTGAATATAGAGATCAGC
>PWPY01000053.1 GCA_003558575.1 Desulfonatronovibrio sp. | reverse complement strand
GTGGAGCTGGGGAGAATTGAACTCCCGACCTCTTGAATGCCATTCAAGCGCTCTCCCAACTGAGCTACAGCCCCATTTGTTCGGAAAGAATTTGTTTATATATCTGGCAATATTTTGTCAACATCATTCATAAATGTTTTTTAAACTTTCTTGAATATGAAACAATTTTTTGATAGGTACCTTTTTTAAGTTTAGTACATACTAATGTGGACTGTGTCCGCAACCAAGAAAAAACCTGGTCCCCAGATCAAGTCTGGGGTAACATTTTAAAATGTTCGTTTTTACAGATTCTTAGCTTTACAAACAATACAGACCACTGTCTTGAACAAGGGAGCTGAAAATGCGTTTAAGCGTGAAGATCTTTTTGCTGATATTTCTGGTAGCCTTCACAATCTCAGGATCAACCGGATCTTTTTTCTACTATCAAGCCAAAGACTCCATGTTAGATGCTGTTAAGGAACAACTTCAGACAGCAGCCACTGCTTTTTCCAGGTCCATTTCAGGCGATGCTCTGGAAACCCTGACCGAACCGGAACATATGCAATCCAGGGAATACCGGGAAATCCAGCAGGTACTCTACAATATAACCCAGACCAATGATGACTTTCTGTTTGCCTACACCATGCGCCTGCAGGATGGTGAGGTAGTCTTTGTGGTTGATTCTCCAGCAAGCGACGACACCGGGGATGGGAATATATCAGAGGATGAAATGCCTGAGCCCATTGGAGCCATCTATCCTGATCCTCCAGCTACACTGCTCAATGGATTTGTCAGGCCCTCTGCTGACGATCAGCCATTTCAGGACCAATGGGGCTGGACCATATCAGGCTATGCACCCATCCAGGATGCTGCCGGGAGAAACGTCGGGCTGCTGGGCATTGATATGTGTCTGGACAGATTCAATGAAAAATTAAACAACATAAAGATGGCTGGTTTGCTTTCCCTAATTATAGCTTTGTTCCTGGCAGCATTTTTTACCTACTTTCTGACCAGAACCCTGACCAGGCCGCTCAAAGCTCTGGAATCCGGGTTTGAACAAGTAGTCAGAGGAGATCTGGAAACCAGACTCCAGGTGCGGGGCAATGATGAGATTGCTCAGGTAATGAACCATTTCAACCATATGGTCAAAGAACTGCAGGAAAAGCAGCTTCTTAAGTCCACCCTGGGAAAACTTACTCCCAAAGGCATCTTGCCCAAAGTTATTTCCAATGAACTGAAGCTTGGCGGAGAAACAGCCTGGACAACTATTCTTTTTTGTGACTTGAGAAACTTCAGCACCATGAGTGAAAAATTGCCCCCCAAGATTTTAGTTGGCCTTCTCAATGAATACTTCACTGTCATGGTAAATATTGTTGAAAAACACTCAGGTATTGTGGACAAATTTGTGGGTGACAAGATTATGGCTGTCTTTGGACATCCTGCTCCCACAGGCCAGGATCACCTGAATGCATTGAATGCCGGGCTTGAAATGCTTGAAAAATGCGATGAGCTTAATAAAAAGCTGGGCACAAAAGACAATTTAAAGCTTGAAAACAGCATTGGAGTGCACAGCGGTCAAGTTTTGGCTGGAAATATCGGCTCACCTGAAAGGATGGAGTTCACTATAATTGGCGACGCGGTCAATATTGCTGCCAGGCTGGAAGCCCTGACAAGATCACTCAAAACCAGACTTGCCTTAAGTGAGCAGACCGCAAACAAAATCAAGCCCATGCCTGAAAATCTTGAATATGCAGGGGAAAAATCTCTTGAAGGCAGAACTGAAAAAATTGGGGTTTTTATTTTGAAATAACCCCTCCCGGACTCAGGTTAGACACCTGTGCCTGGATTGAGAATATTGTAAGGGTCAAAAACTTTTTTAATGTCACGCATTATCTGCAGTTCCTTATCCCTCAGCTGCCATGAAAGATACGCTTTCTTGCTGAGCCCCACCCCGTGTTCTCCTGAGATGCTTCCTTCAAGACTTAGAACAAGCCTTAAAACCTCTTCCCTGGCAGAAGAAACCTTTTGCTGCTCCCCTTCTATGGACTTATCATGCATGAAGTTTACATGAATATTGCCGTCACCAATATGGCCAAAGGCCAGGATCTTCAAGCCAAACTTCTTTCCGATTGTGCGGATACCCTTAATTGCCCTGAGAATTTCTCCCCTGGGAACAACCACATCATCACTGACCTTATCCGGCCCCAGCTTGAATGATGCCGGATTTATCAGTCTGCGAATTTCCCAGATATGCTCTTCATCTTCCCCCATGGCCATATCAAAATAAAGTACATCCTGCAGGGCAGACCTGAGTTTTGTTATTTCCTGCTCCAGGCAGGCTGCTGAACCATCTAACCTGATAATTAAACAGGCTGCTGCTTTTTCAGGCCAGGGTACTGGACCATATTCACTTAAACACTGCATTACCTCTTTGGGCATGAACTCCATGGCACAGGGCAGTATCCCTGCTCTGAAAACAGCCATTACTCCCTGCAGGGCATGGGCTTCATTCTCAAAGCAGACCAGAATAGAGGCAGAAGCTTCAGGAACAGGAAGAAGTTTTAAGCAGGCTTTGACAATAACCCCAAGACTTCCTTCTGAACCCGTTAAAAGCTTAGTCAGATCATAGCCCACTACATTTTTATGCAGCCTGCCCCCGGTCTTAATAATTTCACCCCCTGGAAGCACCGCTTCCAGACCCAGAACATAATCCTTAGTAACCCCGTACTTTACAGCGCTCATCCCTCCGGCATTGGTGGCAATATTGCCGCCTATGGTGCAGAACTTCTTACTGGCTGGATCTGGTGGATATAAAAGGCCTTTTTTAAGCACTTCCTGCTGAAGATCATGGGTAACCACCCCTGGCTGGACATGAGCGGTAAAATCATCAGAATTAATGGAGAGTATTTTGTTCATTTGAAGACAGGAAAGAACAATACCGCCCTGATGAGGTACGCAGGCAGAAACCACATTGGTTCCTCTGGCCCTGGTTACTACTGGAATGCGCTCCTGCTGGGCCATGCGCATAAGCTCCTGAACCTGTTCAGTTCTCTCAGGTCTTACCACTGCCTGGGGCATGGAGAATCTTTTTCCAGCATCTGTTCCATAAATGAGCATTTCTGCTGGCTGCACAGTCATGGATTGGCCAGGAAAAATATCTGTCAGAAGTTTGAGGTGGGTTTTAGTAAGGGCCTTGTGATTCATTACTGATATCTCAACTAAGTGTTGAAAAAATGCTTATCAGCCTGGAAAGCAAATACTGGAATCATGAGAAGCTCTTTGAAGATCCGCTATATCCGACTATTTATACCTGGCCATTTCCCTTTCCAGATCCCGCTTGACTGCCCTTTGTTTCAGCTCTTCGCGCTGATCAAAAAGCTTCATGCCCTTGGCCACTGCCAGCTCAACCTTAATCTTTCCTTTTTTGAAATAAATCTTAGTGGGAACAACTGTCAGGCCCTTCTGCTCCACCTTGCCCATAAGCTGATCAATCTCCTTTTTGTGCAGCAGAAGCTTTCTTGACCTTTCAGGTTCATGCTGGTCATAGCTGGCATTTTCATAAGGGGCTATGTGCACATCTACGAGAAAGGCCTCTGCCTGATGAAATTTCACATAACCATCCTT
>PWPY01000178.1 GCA_003558575.1 Desulfonatronovibrio sp. | reverse complement strand
ACGCAGTGAGCCATGTTCTCTGATTTTTTCAAGCAAAAGTGCCCGTCCCTGACAAAAAACAGTTTCGTTATCAATTTCAAGCCAGATATTTAGGCCAACATTGAACCTGTCATTTTTATTCATATCACTTAGACCTTCACCTACTAAAAGTATTCATAAATCATGCTGACACTTCATCATAAAAAATTGTTTTTATGGAGTTAATCAGGCTTATACCCTGTCATCCATAATTCCAGAGGAACAACTTCTGCAGGATGACCATTATCGTGAAACCAGGGGTCAACAACATACACTATGTGAGCATGAGTGTCTTTTATGGCTGCACTGTGGTGAGGAAAATTAAAATTCAGCAATCCCCTTTTAACTGGAGCTGCTACCTCATGAAAGTTCATAAGACCATTATTGGCCATAAGCAGTAAATAGGTGGTGGTATTTACCGTATCAGCTATACAGTCCAGCTGCCTTTTTCCAGGACTGTCATGATTGCGCCCCTTATTCTGGGCAGTCCCGACTTTGGGGCCAATAATTCTCTCCAGAAGACCAATACTCACTCCTATACGCTTGCGTTCCTTTGAGGCTGAATCTTCTTTGTCAGCTCCCATAACCTCAACTACTTCAGCCCATTCCTCTTCAGTGATGTAAGTAATTTCTTTATGTCTGCAGGCATAGGAAACACATGCAGAAAGCTTTGTCAGATTCTGGTGCGCAATCCCATGCCTGCTTAAAAGATCTTCTGGAGACTTGGCTGCACACCCTGCAGCAAACAAAAATAACAACAATAATAAAATCCAGTAATACTTATCAATGGTTGAGAATTCTGGAACTACACAGGTACGCATTGCTCTGATATTCTGGATGGATTACCCTGTTGTCAACTGGAAAGCTTAGAGCTATAAGCTTTGAACATGAGCAACATAAAAGAATTCATATCTAAGAACGACAAGTACGCTATCCATTCTGAAATAAAGCTTATTGAGGTTTCAGAAGGTCATGCCAGAGCAAAAATGGTTGTGGAAGACATACACTTAAATGGCCTTAAACTGGTCCATGGAGGAGCAATATTTACCCTGGCAGATCTGGCCTTTGCCGCTGCTGCCAATTCACGGCAACAGGCTGCAGTGGGTATAAATGCTACCATCTCCTACATACGCCCAGCCGGAATGGGTGACATCCTCTATGCTGAGGCCAGAGAAATATTCTCCAATAAAAGCCTTTCCGGATACATGGTTGAGGTCAAAAATCAGTCTGAAACCCTTGTGGCAACATTTCAGGGAACAGCCTATAAAAAAGGTCCATGGACAGATTATATATAAAAATTATGCAAATGTTCACCACATACGTAATATGGCTATTCAATGGCACTGGATTCCGGCTTTCGCCGGAATGACGGTAAAGAGTAACAGCCTGCTTTAACCGTCACCCCGGACCAGATCCGGGGTCCAGGTCTTCTTGCTGGAACATGGTGAATAATTACAAAATTATTATGGTTCTCCAATGTTTCATGTGGATTTTTTAAAAATAAGCTGCTCATCTTTTTTTGTAAGCCAGGAGCAATAGGCTGGTGAGTTTTTAAGACCTTGTTTGCCGAATCTCCCGAACCAGAAACTTACACATCAAAAAAGGAACCAGATACATGTCAATTCGCCAGATAGCCCTTGAACTATATCAACATGAAAAAATGATTGCCAGTCTCAGGAAAAACCTGAAATCAGCCGAACCTGATAAAATTGAATCCATTCAGGAAGAACTCAATAAGGTAACCCTTGAGCGAAACAAACTCAGAGAGATGTTAGATGCCAAAAAAAGGAGCTGATCTCTCCAAAACATGCATATTTCAGGTTTGAGCTTTTTTCTTGCCCAAATTCCAGGATGATGTTAGCCATCTCTGGCTATGTTTGATATTACACAAATTATTCAGGAACTGGCCCTTGTGGCCATTCCTCTTCTCATGGGCATAACCTTTCACGAGGTAGCCCACGGATACGTTGCCTACCGCTTTGGTGATCCCACAGCCAAAAACGCAGGCCGCCTGACCCTTAATCCTCTCAAGCACCTTGATCCCATGGGGACCATTGTCCTTGTTGTTACCAGAATGATTGGCTGGGCAAAGCCCGTACCCATTAATCCTGCTTATTTTGAAAACCCCAGAAAAGGAATCTTCTGGGTATCTGTGGCAGGCCCTGCAGCAAATTTTGGTTTGGCTATTGGCTTTTACCTGCTGTTTAACTTTTTTTCCATGTTTCAATCAGCAACTGGAACCGGGTACGCCGAAGCCTTTATTGGCCCGGCCATGCTTATCAGCTTTTACGGCATTATCATTAATGTTATCCTGGGCATTTTTAATCTGTTCCCCATCCCTCCTCTGGATGGCAGCAAGATGCTGGCAACTTTCATGCCCGGCAGGCTGGCAGGACAATACATGAGCTTAGAAAAATACGGTTTTATCATCCTGATTCTGCTTATTTTTCTGGGAGTTTTCAGGCATATTTTCGGATATGTAATCAATTTCGTATATCAAATCGTCTTATAATCCTTCAGGAGCTATCCATAAATGAATAGAGATCTTCAAAAGCGCGTTGTATCTGGAATGCGGCCCACCGGCCCCCTGCACCTTGGGCATTTCTTTGGAGTGCTCAAAAACTGGGTAGATTTCCAGGATAATTATACATGCTATTATTTTGTAGCTGACTGGCATGCCCTGACCAGTGAGTACAGTGATCCGCACAGAATAAAAGGTTTTGTGGGAGAGTTGGTCAAAGACTGGTATGCAGCAGGACTGGACCCGGAAAAATGCGTTATTTTTCAGCAATCTCAGATCAAGGCCCATGCCGAGCTTAATCTTCTCCTCAGTATGATTACTCCCCTTGGCTGGTTAGAAAGAAATCCCACTTATAAGGAAGTAAAACAGGAACTCGTAAGCAAGGATCTGAACACCTTTGGTTTTCTTGGCTATCCAGTTCTGCAGACCGCGGATATTCTCATATATAGACCGCAATTCGTACCAGTGGGCCAGGATCAGCTGCCCCACCTGGAACTTTCCAGGGAGATCGCCCGCAGATTCAATCATCTTTATGGCGACTTCTTTCCCGAACCTCAGGCCAAACTCACCGAAACAGCCAAGCTGCCGGGCCTGGACGGACGCAAAATGAGCAAAAGCTACGGTAATTGTATCTACATGGGCGAGGAAATGGAGTCCGTCCGTCCCAAAGTCATGTCCATGCTCACTGATACCAACCGCATGCGTAAAGCAGATCCAGGCGATCCTGAAGTCTGCAACCTGTATCCCTATCACCGCCTCATGACTCCAGCGGAAACAAGACAGGAAATCAAAGCCAATTGCACCGGTGCCAAATGGGGCTGCGTAGACTGCAAAAAGATCCTTTTAACTCACTTGGAAGAATTTCTGGGGCCATTACAGGAAAGAAGAAGGGAGATGGACGACAAGCCTGAACTGATCCAGGAGATTTTGCACGTCGGCAATGAAAGGGCTGCAAAAGAAGCAGACAAAACCATGGAACTGGTAAGAGAGAAGCTGAATTTCGATTTTTAAAACCTGAGAACTAATTCGTTTCCATCCGGAAAGTCTTTCTTTCCGGATGTTGAAGCTGCCGGTTT
>PWPY01000169.1 GCA_003558575.1 Desulfonatronovibrio sp. | reverse complement strand
TCCTGGCCAGTCTTAGTGTGGGATACTCCATCGGTGGAAAATTTGCTGACCAGGGTCCTACAATGAACAGGCTTTCCATCATAATCCTGGCTTCCGGGCTGCTAATTGCTTTCAGCACAATGATCCATACCCCTGTCCTTTCAATGCTCATGCAAAGCGGATTGGGAATTTATATGAACGTTATTCTCGCTACTACCATACTTTTTGGCCCTCCAAGCATTGGACTGGGCATGATCACTCCATACGCGGTAAAAATGAAGATCAAAAGTCTTGAAACATCCGGCAGGACTGTGGGCAGAATGTACGCTCTTTCAACCATTGGCAGCATAGCAGGGACTTTTTTATCCGGCTTTGTACTGGTTGCCTTTTTTTCCAGCACCAATATCCTTTTCTTTCTCGCCATCAGTATGGGGTTATTATCATTGCTTGCCACTTGGAAGCCTGCACCCTCAGCAAAATTTGCACTGATTTTCATAGGAATTCTTGGAATAGTTACTGTTAATTCATATCGAAGTATGGCCCAGGAAAAAGGATTTTACGATATTGACTCCAAATACAATAGAATTCAGATTTTTCAGGGAGCTGAGCAGGAAAGTGGCCGAATGGTCAGAGTTGCTACGACCAGTCCAGACAGGTATCAATCAGCAATGTATATAGATGATCCCACAGAGTTAATCCTGGAATACACAAAATATTTCAGGCTCATTAAACATTTTAACCCTGAGATTGAAAGCGCGCTCATGCTTGGCGGTGGAGCCTATTCTTTTCCCAAATACTATCTCCACGCCCTGCCAGACGCGCGCATAGATGTGGTCGAACTTGATCCTACTTTTACCAGAGTTGCCAAAAAATACTTCTTTCTTGAAGATGATCCCAGACTGAATATTATTCATATGGATGCCAGGTCATACCTGAACAAAAGACCTGATAAATTCGATGCCATCATTGCTGATGTTTTCAGCGGATCATATTATATCCCCTTTCAAATGACCACTGTTGAAGCAGTTGAACATATGTATCAGGCACTTAATCCTGGCGGCATCGTGCTCATGAATATTATTTCAAGTATTGAAGGCAGGAACAGCAGATATTTTCAGGCCCAGCTTCAAACTTTTCAACAGGTTTTCCCCCAGGTATTTGCCTTTCTTGTAGACAGCGTGGATAAACCTGAAATAAATCAGAATATAATTATCGCTGCCTTAAAATCAGATACCCCGGCTGTTTTTACAAACCATGATCCAGAACTTAATCAGATGCTTCAAAACATCTGGACCGGAGACATACAGTATGAACTTCCTGTTCTAACTGACAATTTTGCTCCAGTTGACAGATATCTTATTCCGGTTATTAATTAGGGTTCATCTGGAAACGAGAATCTTCAAAATCAGGTAAAGAAAACTTTTCGAATGAAAGCTATCTAACAGTACGTTCAAAACCAAACTTTACCAAACAACCAGCAGGCAAATGAACTTAGAACAAATATTTTACGCCCTTATTCTCATTGGTATTCTTTTGCTAACCGGCAAGATAATCCGTCGTAAATTCAAAATTTTTCAGAAGCTTTTCATTCCTGCTTCAATTATCGCTGGCATTATCGGCTTGCTGGCAGGAGAACAGGTCTTAGGCTTTATCACCACTTTTTTGATTAAAAAAGATCACTGGCTGCACGCAGGAATTTTTCCCCAGCAAACCTTAGATGTCTGGTCAGGACTTCCGGGACTGCTCATCAGTGCTGTGTTTGCAGCTCTTTTTATCGGCAAGAAGATTCCTCCCTTGAAAGATATCTGGCTCAAAGCCGGCCCTATGGTAGCGCATGGACAAACCCTTGCCTGGGGTCAGTACGTCATAGGAATATCTTTGGCCCTGCTTCTGCTTACCCCTGTGTGGGGAATAAGCCCTCTATCAGGTGCACTCATTGAAATAAGCTTTGAAGGCGGTCATGGCACTGCAGCAGGTCTTTCAGACACTTTTAAAGAACTTGGATTTGCAGATGGAGCTGATCTGGCCCTTGCTCTGGCCACTATAGGTGTCGTTATGGGTACACTTCTCGGAATTGTACTTATTAACTGGGGTGTTCGGTCAGGAAAGATCAATCCTCCCGGCAAAACCAGTCATCAGGAAATTGAGGAGCTTGCTGAACATGATGAACGGGAAACCCAGACCCTGGATGTTGAAAAATTCAGCTCAATGACTGAACCATTATCGCTTCATCTCGCTCTGGTTGGTCTGGCAATCGGTATGGGCTGGGTTCTGCATCAGGGACTGATGCAGTTTGAGGGACTTCTTTTAAGAGACAGCGAGTTTGAGCTCATGCGACATGTCCCTCTGTTTCCTCTGGCCATGATAGGCGGTGTTCTGGTTCAGATTTTTTTAGACAGAATCGGCTATTCAAAATATATTGATCGCAAGCTTATTAACCGTATTTCCGGAGCAGCCTTAGATATACTCATAGTAGCTGCACTGGCGACCCTGTCTCTTAAGGCCATCGGCCAGAATATCTATCCTTTTCTTATTCTGGCAGGTGCCGGGATAGCATGGAACCTGATTGGATTTTTAATCTTAGCTCCTTTAATGTTTCCCAAAGACTGGTTTGCCAGAGGAATGGGGAACTTTGGCCAGTGCATGGGCATGACGGTAATCGGCCTTTTGCTAATGCGAATTGTTGATCCTGACAATAAGACAGGAGCTATGGAGAGTTTTGGCTATAAACAGCTTTTATTTGAGCCTGTTGTTGGTGGAGGTCTTTTTACAGCAGCTTCACTGCCACTTATATATCAATTTGGCCCCTTCCCTGTGCTTATAGGCACGTCAATCATGACCATTGGCTGGCTCATATTCGGACTTGTGTATTTCAGGCCTTTAAAAAATCAAACCGAGGAAAGTTAGTTTCCATCCAAAAAATCTTTCTCTACGATACTGGTAACTGTTAACCACATTTGCAATAAGACTATTAAGTACCCTGGATTCCGGCTTTCGCCGGAATGACGAAAAAAGGGCAACCGTCTGCTTTAACTGTCACCCCAGTCCCGGATCCGTCATCCCGGACTCGATCCGGGACCGGGATGACGGATCCGGGGTCCATGCCTTTTTATGTGAACTTGCTGAACAGTTACTGATGCTGAAACTGTCGGTTTTCTTTCCGAAAACGAGCTAAAAGCTGAATCCAGGAGGCAAATCGTCTGGATCATCTGAATCAAAAAGATAAGCAGGTGGCTTTCTCTGCCTGTCAGGATCTGCTTCCAGCTCAAAACCAATAGCTTTTCCAGCCTCAACATACGATCCCCTGCTTAACCTGAGTGCTTCCATGGGTTCCACAACAATGGCAGAGCCCGCCTGTACAGGGCAATGATACTCACACGCCCCGCATCCACTGCATTTATTTACACTTACAAAAGGAACCGGGACAGATATTCCATCTTCTCTTTTAAGTTCAATAGCTGCATAAGGACAGACCTCATAACAGACCAGACACTCTCGCTCCCATTCCCAGGCCAGACATTTATGGGGAATAACATAAGAAGTACCGATCCTGGCCCACATCTTTTCTCTTAAAGGAAGTTTTCTCAGTGCCCCGGTGGGACAGACCTGACCACAGGCGTTGCACATGGGATCACAGGGTCCTCTT
>PWPY01000320.1 GCA_003558575.1 Desulfonatronovibrio sp. | reverse complement strand
ATGGGTTATTGTAATGGCATTGAGAACTATTCCAGACATCTGGATGGGCGTAAAAAAGGTCAGCCCCCAGCCTGTCTTCTGGATTATTTTCCTGATGACTACCTGCTTTTCATGGATGAATCGCATATATCGGTTTCTCAGGTTGGTGGAATGTATAATGGCGATATTTCCCGGAAAAAGACTCTGGTTGATTACGGTTTTCGCCTGCCTTCAGCCTTAGACAACCGTCCCTTGAGCTTTGATGAATTCTTAGAGCGCATGGGCCAGACTGTGTTTGTGTCTGCTACACCAGGGGATTGGGAAATGGACAGATCTCATGGGGTGGTGGTTGAACAAATCATCCGGCCCACCGGCCTTGTGGACCCAGAGGTGGATGTCAGGCCAACCAGGGGGCAAATGGATGATCTCTTAAATGAATGTCTCAAAAGACAAAAAATTAATGAACGGGTTCTTGTGACCACTCTCACCAAAAGGATGGCCGAGGATCTGACAGACTATATTCAGGAGAGAGGGGTTAAAACCAGATATCTGCACTCTGATATTGATACCTTAGAGAGGGTGGCCATAATTCAGGCTTTACGTAGCGGTGAATTTTCTGTGCTGGTGGGTATTAATCTGCTACGGGAAGGTCTTGATATACCAGAGGTTTCCTTAGTGGCCATCTTAGACGCAGACAAGGAAGGATTTCTGCGTTCTACCAGATCAATGATTCAAACCTTTGGTCGGGCTGCCAGAAATGTATCCGGCCGAGTGATCATGTACGCTGATAAAATTACTGGGTCTATGGAGAGGGCCATGGAAGAAACTCAGAGGAGACGGGAAAAGCAGATACAGTACAATACTGACCACAATATTATCCCTGCCACAATAATCAAGAAAGGGGTGAATACCCTTTATGATCTTCATAACCCCGATAAAAAACAGGAACTGGCCCTGGCTGCAGAAGAGCTTCAGGCTTACGGTACGGACAAAGTCAGGTTGGAAAAAGAAATCAGCAAGCTGGAAAGGGAAATGCGCAACCTGGCCAAAGAGCTGGAATTTGAAAAGGCTGCAGGAGTTAGAGATAAAATTCAGGCCCTGAAAAAGGTGCTTATGATATGAATAAAAATTATAAAAAAATAGGCCTTCTCGGGGGAAGCTTTAATCCTCTTCATATAGGGCACTTGAGGCTTTGTGTGGAGATGCTGGAACAGGCAGGCCTTGATGAAGTTCAGCTTGTGCCTGCTTATAATCCACCACATAAAAATATCAGTAATATTTTGCCTTTTGAGATGCGCTGCTCAATTATTGAACAGGCAATTGAAAATAGCCCGGGTATCAGTCTCAACAGACTGGAAAAAAAGAGAACCGGACCATCTTATACTTATGATATGCTGAGCAACTTCAAAATGGAAAATCCAGATTCATCTCCGGCCTTTATCATGGGCGACAATGATTTGCTGACCATGCCTCACTGGTATAGAGGTGCTGAAATTCTCAGGTTATCTGATCTGCTCATAGTAGGCCGGGAAGGCTGTGGAATGGATCAGGTCCATGATTTTATTTTGAATTTCTGGCCGGCTCACCAAAAAGGCAAGACCTCCTGGAGCATTGAAGGAGGTAATGATATCCGTTATTTTTCAGTTCCAAGGCTGGATTTGAGCTCAAGCCTTGTACGATCCAGGTGGCTTGAAAGTAAGTGTATTGACTGGCTGATGCCTCCCTCTGGCGTTAGAATACTGAATCATTTTTTTAATGAAATTGAAAGTACCTGGAGGAAATCATGATGTGGTATCTTGGTCTTCATTTTTATATTGTTGAAGGGCTTTAAGGACTTTACCAGCAGTTCGGGGACCAAATCCAGGGACATTAAGCAGTTCCTGCTCGCTGGTGTTTAAAATCAGATCAAGATCCTTAAAATAATCCCACAATGCTTTTGCCTTTTTGGGACCTATCCCTGGAATACTTTCCAATTGACTCTGGCGCAGACTCCTGATTCTGGACCTTCTCAAGCTTCCAATTGCAAAATTATGGGCTTCGTCCCTTACTTTTTGTAAAAACAAAAGTTCAGGGCTGCCTGGTTTCAGGGGGAGGGGATTTTTTCTGCCAGGAATGAAAACCTGGTCATGAAGTTGTCCCTGACTTCTGGTAGGACCTTTGGAAATGGCTGCTACTTGAAAAGATATTTCGATATTGTTGGTTGATAATGTTTTAATGACGGCATTTAACTGTCCAATTCCTCCATCCACCAGTAATAGATCAGGCCAGGGATCACCTTTACGGACTCTGGCAGAAACAAATTCACTTAAGGCCTGGTAGTCATCTCCTGATGCAACATTAGGCAGATTATATATCCTGTAATCAGGCTTAACAGGTTCTCCATTTTCAAAAACCACTTTGCCCAGTTTTGTATTCTGACCAGACTGATGTGAAACATCAATGCATTCAATGCGCCTTATTTCTGCTTCTTTTTTGAAGATTTTACTCAGGTCGACACCAGGCACATTTTTTGATCTAAAAGCAGCCTGTAAGCTATTGTGCCGGGCCATGCGCAGAAGTGATTTCATGTTTTCGCCAGTTGCCCTGACGATATTTACATTTTTACCTCTATATTCAGAAAGTACCTGCCTGATGGAGTTATCAGTCAATTTTACGGGAAGGACTATTTTTTCAGGAATAAAACTGTCCTGACTGTAAAATTGACTCAATATGCTTACCAGTTTATTTTCCATATCTTCATTTTCGGAAATATCCTGTTCCGGCCAGAAAAAATTTTTGTTGTCCAGAACTTTTCCCTGACGAACAAAAATAATTCCTGTGCACAGGCCTTTGTCCCATTGAACCAGGTCAAATACATCCAGATCATCTCCTCCAGGAATAACCACGGATTGAGATTTAACAGTCTGGTGCAGTGATCGAATTTGATCCCTGATTATGGCTGCTTTTTCAAACTTTAATTCCTGTGAAGCTTTAAGCATATCCTGATTAAGTTTATTCAGCAGACTTTCTGACTTTCCTGACAAAAACAATTCTACCTGATCTACCAGTTTTCGATATTCTTGCTGATCTACTTCAAGACAGCATGGAGCAAGGCAACGGTTGATGTAGTGCTGAAGGCAGGGTCTGACCCTGTTGCGGAATTTTTTGTGTCCGCATTTACGCAGGAGGAAAACTTTATTTATGACTTTAAGAGTTTGTCTGGCGGCATTGCCGGAGGTAAAAGGACCAAAGTAAAGACTGTCATCCCGTCCGGCCTTGCGGACTAACTGAATGGCAGGATAAGGCTGGGTAAGATCGATTTTAAACAGCACATACTGTTTATCATCTCTCAGTACTATATTATATCTGGGTTTGTGTTTTTTTATGAGACTGGCTTCAAGGAGCAGGGCGTCCTTCTCAGTGATGGTAGTTATAATATCGATTTTATTAACTCTGGACATCATAACTTGTGTTTTGGGAGAAAGAGTTTTGTCGGGACGAAAGTAAGATCCCAGCCTTTTGCGGATATTGGCTGCTTTGCCCACGTATACTATGCGTCCATTGTCATCCTTCATCATATAAATGCCTGGACTGGTAGGGTAATCTGATGGGTTGTAAAGCATAACTGTGTAAAGACTCAGGTAGTGGTGTGCACGCGTCAGAAACGGGAT
>PWPY01000120.1 GCA_003558575.1 Desulfonatronovibrio sp. | reverse complement strand
GTGTACGCAGTTCATGACTCATGTTGGCCAGAAATTCACTTTTGGCTTTATTAGCTGCCTCAGCATCCTCTTTGGACTTGATTAAGGCGTCCTGGTCCTGTTTTCTGCCGGTAATATCCATGAGAAAACCATCATAGTATAAGGGTTTCCCATCCTGTCCATAAACGGCTCTGGAATTAATGGAGGCCCAAAACGGTGTGCCATCTGTACGTTTGAGCTCAACTTCATAATTGAGAACATGCCCATTTTTATTAAGGGTGTTTACATACTCAATCCGGTCAGAGGGGTTACAATAAAGCTGCCTGCCAATATCAGTAACAGTACTGGTCATAATATCAGGAGATTCAAAACCTGCGATTTCCGCATATTTAGGATTTACCTTGAGAAATTTGCCTTCAGGTGTAGTCCTGAAAATAGCCATAGGTGCATTTTCAAATATATCCTGGTAAAGTTTATGGGATTTCTGGGCCTGTTCCTGGAGTTTGTTGTTTAAACTCCTCATATAGTCATAAGTTTCAATACTTTCCAAGGCTGAGGTGCTTGAGAGTATAACAATGGAGAAAAGAGAATAGCTGGTGTCAGAGATATCGTTTTTATCCTGATTAAGTACGCCTGCAAACATACCTCTAACTCGTGAAGGGGTGGTCATGGGACGCAAAAGAATGCTGTCTTTCTTATTGGAAGACATGATGACTACAGGTTTGCCTCGCCTTAAGACCCAGGCAAAAGTATGATCCTCAATCAGTCTGTTTATTTCCTTTTCAAAAAAATTGCTTTTTTTGGCTGGATCGCAGAAATACTGCTTAAAACTGTTATCCTTCTGATCCACAAGATAGAAACACAAGGCTTTAAAATCAATGAGACTCTGTAGCTTCTGGGCTGTTTCGTGAAGTATAAAATCCTGATCAACCCCTGAGCCTGGACCAGTATCAAAACGTCCCAGGTTTGCAGCCATGTCCAGGGCTTCAACAGACTTGCGCCTTTCTTCCCGAAGAAAGTTGATTTCTTCTTGAAGTTTGTTTATCTGCGCATCCTTTGAGGTCATACTTTACTCCGATTCAAAAAAATATGAACGATCTCGGAAATATTTTTTTCTGCCTGATGGACTATGGAAGAGAGGTCGCTGTAGTCCAGACCAAGATCATCCCAGGCCTTTTCATTTAATATTGGGAATACACCTTCTCCTGCTTCCCCGGGACTCAGAGCCAAGGTCATTATATTTGCCAGATAAATGTTCAACACATCGGGAAAGTTTGTGGCTTTTGAAGGACTGTGGTGAAAATTAACCATTTTTTCCAGAATCACCGGCATCTTCCACTCCCGGCACAAAAGCCCGCCTACTCTGGCATGATCAAATCCGAAAACTTCCTGTTCTGCCAAGTATAGAGGAATTTTTTCTTTTTGTGAGAGGTAAAAGGCCTGTATGCATTTTTCAGGCATCGCTTTAATCAAAATCAATCTTCCAATATCATGCAAAAGACCTGCAACAAAAAAACGCTCTTTGGAAAACCCAAGCTTTCTGGTAGAAATAAGACTGGAGAACACGGCGCATCCAATACTGTGTTTCCAGAATTTTTCCATATCAAGTACTTGTCGCGGAATACCGTCAAAGACTTTGACAACCAGGATACCCATGGCCAGGGAGGTAAGTTCTTTAGTTCCAAGGATAGCCACTGCCCGGCTGATGGAGTCAATTTTTGAAGGAAATCCATAATATGCACTGTTGACGAGTCTGAGAAGCTTGGCTGAAAGACTGCTGTCCTTACTGATCACATCAGCAATATGCTTGGCAGAGCTGAAGGGAGATTCCATCACCTCTATGATTTTATAAAAGATATCAGGTAAAGATATGAGTTCTGCCTGCTGACGGACCATAACAAGCGCGCTCATATTATCTTTTGCATGGGATTTTTGGTGAGAAGAGTCAAGCTGGTCAAAGTCATCAATATCTAAGGAAACAGGAGGTTCAAAAGTTCCATCTTCAATCCTCCTTGCTGTCTGTTTTACGGCAATTCTGATTATTTCAGCCATGGCCGGATGTCTGTAATTACACTTTTCAACAAAGGGTTTAATAAATTTTTTGCTTTCTTTCAGCAGTTCTGGATCAATGGCAGCCATTTTGTCCGCATTGAGTTTGTCCTGGTCATGGCCGACAACGTTAACGTGGTTCACCCCCCAAGCCTTACAAGTCTTAATATGCCCTGCTTCAAGAGCCATGCCCTCAGGTAAAAGAAAACGACCATCCGGAGTGTGAAGATCAGATTCCAGAGTCATTCCGGGTTGCAAGTCATCTACATTTATCAGACCCAAATCCATACCTGCCTTGAAATTATAAATTGATTGCAGCTGTAAGTCATAAGCATCATCCGGTCAGGAAGATTTTCATCATCCTGACCGGATTCAGTATTTATCAAAACTAACGTGATGTCAAAGCTCTAATCCTGAACAGCACAGCCTGCCGCCTGAAATATGGCAATTTCTTCACAACATGCTGAGTATTTACAGATATGTTTTAGATTTTAACTTTGGTGTCAAGGGTACTTTTGTTTTGTGAGCCTTTCCACTGACTCAGGGTTACACCTGCAAAAACAATAATTACCCCCATAAACTGGATCAGAGTAAAGCGCTCGCCCAAAATCATCCAGCCAAGTATAATGGTAAATACGGGCACAAGGTTAATAAAAGATGACGCCTGACCAGCTGGAATTTTGCTGACAGCATAATTGTAACAGGTATAGGCAACCAAGGTAACCACAACGCCAAGATAAATAACTGACAAGACCGGAATAAGGGGAAAGCTCGATGGAATACCTGAAGGAGAAATGATCATAAGGGGCAGGAAGAAAAGCGTGCCCAGAAAAGACTGCACTGCGGTAAGATATAGAGGATGATATCTAAGGCTGAGATATCTGGCACAGATGGTATATCCTGAAGCGCAGGCAATAGCCAGAAACTCCAGAAAGTTACCCAGAATGGGATTTGGGGAATGCTCATTGGCCTGACTGAAAATGCTTATCCATACGCCTCCTGCCACAGCAATTATAAACCCAATCAAAGTTCTTAACCTAATTTTTTCCTGGAGGATGAAAAAGGCGCTGATGGCTACCATTAAAGGCATTATTGAGCTGACAATCCCAGCCTGAGACGCACTGGTAAATTTAAGTGCATATCCTTCAAAGACAAAATAAAGACACGGTTCAAAAAGTGCCATGATCAGAAGAATTTTTAAATCCCCCGGACGTTTGGTAACTCTTCTGTATTTTGGAAAGACAAATATCATAATCAAGGAAGCACACAGCATTCTGCCGAAGATGGCTGTCATGGGATCAAAAGCCACAAAAGCGAATTTCAGAGCAATGAAAGAACTTCCCCATAGAAGCATTGTTAGAATAAGCGCCAGATAGGCCTTAAAATTTACAGAATTATACCACATGTTACAATTTTCCGTATTGAACTGGACAAAATAAGAATCTTGTATAAGTATGTCTCACCAAGTCAAAGGGCTTGCTTATGGCACTTACTTAAAGCAAGGGCAAGCTTTAAAGAGCCAAAATTTAGCTTGGCAGCAAAAAGACTTTGTGATAGATAGCACAAAGTCTTTGATTATTATTTTTGTCAAGCAATAAACCAAATCTG
>PWPY01000220.1 GCA_003558575.1 Desulfonatronovibrio sp. | reverse complement strand
TTGTTTCCTCAAGATATACCTCTGCTTCAAGAAGAGACTGGACACTCGGCAGCCTGACCTCTCCTATTTCATAAATATTGTCCCCCAGTCTGACTGCCCCCAGCCACCCCGTAACGCCTACGGCCAGGGTAATCAGGGCCACAATGAGAAAACCGCCGATCAGCTTTACACTTAACTTAATGTTTTTCATCCCTTCCTCCAGAAAAATGGACTGTATGTTAAATTATATTTGCTTATCAATAATCCAGCAGTTTGAGACTGCCAAACAAAAATTCACTGTCCCCTGCCTGGCCCGTATAACCGGGGGACCTTTTGGGGTGTTTTATCAAGGATATCTGACCTCTGATCTCTGACCTCTGACCTATGACCCCTGACTACTGTCTCCTGTCTCCTCAAGCCGCCTTTTTATTCAAAAAGTTAAATATGCTCTGCATCAATTTTTCTTTATCAAGCTTAATCTGATAATCATCAATGCCCACCTGCTTGCCTCTGGCCACATCCTCTTCGCCAGCCAGAGAAGTAAGGGCCAGAACCGGCAGATGCCTGAACCGGTCATCATTCTTGATCAGTTCGGTAAGTTCAAATCCATCCATAACGGGCATTTCAAGATCAGTAACCACCAGGCTGATTTCCCCTGGATTCTCATTGAGGTATTCCCAGGCAACCTGTCCATCCTCAGCAGCCTTGGCCACATCATAGCCTTCGCCTTCAATAAATTTCTTAACCTGAGCCCGGAAAAAATCAGAATCCTCAACAAGAAGTATCTTTTTGGAACCTTCTTCTTCAACTGCCTGGCTTACTTCACGCTTGGTAAACCAGTGAGGATTAAGGGTTTCCATGAATTCAAAGATATCTACAATTAGGGTTGTACGGCCATTGAGAACAATAGATCCAGAAATGCCAGGCTGCTTAAGTGTAAAATCATCAATTTTAATATTTGATTCCACAGCATCCACAGGGGGTGATGCCAGAAGACCAATTTCATGTCCGGCCATGAAAAATACAATCACCACAAGTTCTCCCTCGAGTTTAAGGGAATCAACTTTGGCTACCTCTTCCAAGGCAAATATGGGCAGATTTCCACCGCGGTACTGAATAACCTTCTTACCACCGGCAATCTCAATCTGATCAGCATTGATAAGCTCAACTCGGGCCACCAGATCTAAAGGAACCGCACAGTATTCTTTTTTACCATTATTGAACAGAAACAAAGACTGTCTGTCTTCCTTATCCTCTTCATGCTCTTTTTGTTTAGCCAGTTTTTTGGCCTTTTCAGTACCTGCAACTGAAGACAACTCTGCCAGCCTGGCCAGACCTATTACATCCAGGATAAGGGCTACTCTTCCGTCTCCCATAATAGTAGCTCCGGCATAGCCATCACATGATTTGAGATGCCTGCCCAGGGGCTTGACTACAATTTCCACTGAATCGTGAAGCTCATCCACCACCAGACCATACTTGAATGATCCTGCTGAAACTACAACTATATCAACTTCATCCTTCTTATTCTCAAACCCTGCTTTCTGATTACCTGAAGACTGGATATCCTTTTCAGAAAGCTCCTGGCCGGGGCCTTTTTCGGACAAGGGCTTGTTCTTTAAAGAATTAATGTGGGTAACATTTGATTTTAAATCCGAAATTTTTCCTGATCCGTCCAAATGAAGAACCTCTGACAGGTTCATTAGAGGAATTAGTTCCCCGCGAAGAATCAATACCTGAGCATCTCCGACCTTTTCAATTCTTTCAGAAACAAGGTCTGCAGGAATCTGGATAAGCTCGTCTACATTGACCTGGGGGATGGCAAACCTTTCTTTGGCGACTGAAATAAGCAGACTGGGAATGATGGCCAGGGTCAAAGGCAACTTAATGCGGATGGACGTACCCTTTCCTTCTTCGCTCTCAATATCCACCTGTCCTCCCAGGCGGTCCAGATTGCTTTTAACCACATCCATACCAACGCCGCGTCCAGAAACATCAGAAACCTGTTCAGCAGTGGACAGCCCCGGCAAAAAAATCAGATTGTTCTTGTCCTTATCGGTCATGGACTTGATCTGTTCTTCAGTAATCAACCCTTTACTCAGGGCTTTGTCCATAATCTTATCAACAGGTATGCCCTTGCCATCATCAAGGATTTCAATATTTACCTGTCCTGCAGCATGGAAGGCCTTAAGGATAATCTTCCCCTGAGGATTTTTGCCTGCAGCTATCCTGACATCAGGAGTTTCTACACCATGATCAGCTGAGTTTCTTACCAGATGGGTAAGAGGGTCAGAAAGTCCTTCAATGATTGTTTTGTCCAGTTCAACATCCTTGCCTTCAAGGACAAGATCAATATCCTTGCCCAGTTCCTGGGACAGATCCCGGACAACCCTTGGAAACTTATTAAAAATATTGGCTACCGGCTGCATCCTGGTAAGCATTATAGCTTCCTGGAGCTCTGAAGTGACAAGATCAATCCTCTGACCAGCCAGCCCCACAGAACGATCATCATTGGTTGATATAGCCTGCACAAGCTGATTACGACTTAGCACCAGTTCTCCTGCCAGATTCATGAGGTTTTCCAGAAGACTTACATGAACCCTTAATGATTCGGGCATGGCAGATGCCGGAGCCTTGGCTGGTTCTGCCTTAGCAGGCTCGGGCTTGGACTTGGGCTTTGAAGCTGTTTGCTTGGGAGGAGCTGAAGACGCAGGCTTTTCAATGGGCTTTTTCTTTACAGGTTCAGCAGGCTTTGCTTTTTTGTCATCAATAGTAGTAGCCGAGTCGTTATCTTCAGTCTCACTGGACCCATTCTCAAAGGCATTAATATCTTCCACAGTAACGACAACTTCTTCCTTCTCTTCATCTTTGTCTTCACGAACCTCTTCACCGGATTCAACCCTATCCACCATATCATCAAATTCATCTTTTTCTTCTTCCGTGGAAGAAGACTGAGCAACCTGGGCAGAAGAGCCGGATGAAGGAACATCCTCAACAATAATAACCCTTTCTGACTCAATATCAAAGAGGGTGTTTATTATATCAGGCTCAATTATTGATGAAAAAAGGATAAACATGGGAATCTGATTGGAAAACTTGTCGTCTTCAAGACTTCCCACAATATCTAAGTCCACTTTCAGATCAATTATTGATCCTGTGGACTGCATGTCTTTGACAAGATCCAGAGGTCTCTTGTCTTTGCGGTGTACATCGTGAATAAGGTCAAATTCAATAAGATAGACGATTTTGCCGCCCTTCCTGGCCTGGTTCAAATCGAACTCAGAAATACTGAAAACAGCCCTTCCCCTTGAATCGTGAACATCAATTCCCTGAATAATGGTATCTTTTTCCTCCTCAGGAACTGAGGCTGTAGCAATACCTGTCAGAGCAACCACATGCTCGGAAATATCCATATCATCACTTTCAGCGATATTTTCAACTAGTTCACTTAGCCGGTCAAAAGCTATGAGTATTATGTTTACGATTTCAGGATTGGGAGTAAGTTCATAGTTGCGGATCATATCTAAGACATTTTCAATCTTGTGGGCGAGATCCTTGACATTGTTCAATCCAAGGAATCCGGCACCGCCTTTCATGGAATGAGCAGCCCGGAAAACCTTATTTACAAGGTCGATATCAATATTTTCTCCACCGGCCTCTA
>PWPY01000265.1 GCA_003558575.1 Desulfonatronovibrio sp. | reverse complement strand
TTTTTAATAAAATGTTTATAGCCGCACAAAAAAGGATAAAACCACCTATAGTGAGTAAAAGGGTGCTATCAAAACCATATTTTAAATAACTGCTGATAAAAAAGAGTGACAGTGCGTAAAGGAAGAGGATGATAGAAAAAAGATACGAGTTTATAAAAAATAGCGCAGTAATAATAATCAAAAGATAAAACACAATTCTTTCTGTAAAGTAATCAGCACCGACATAAAACATGATGGCCGCAATACTGATAATAACCACTGGATAAAGCTTAAGATATTGATTAAAGAAAGTTTTATCAAGAGGTCCTTTAATCACATAGACTGATAAGATAGCATGGCATAACAAAAAAACACCAATAAACAAATAAAGATACTGATTGTGAAGTTGACTATTAATGTTTAACAAAAATAACGTGATAAATAAAACCATCATGATAAAAGATGTATACGTTATGGCATACATGTTTTGTTTGACGTGGTCTATGGTATACCAGTGTTGTTTTAGGGCTTTTTTTATAGAATCAAACAACACCATCACCCCCATTCCACATTAAAGAAATTATACCATATTATGCACAAATGTTGCAATTAGAAAAAGACTATACTATTGATAAATAAATTTATGATAATAGCGGAATATATTTTGTGATTAATGTGTACAATAGCCAATACTGTCAATTAAAAGGCCTGTTCCATTTATAAAACGGATTCAGGCCATGGACAACTTAATATCGTTACCTTAATAGAAAAACAGAAGATGATGCACCATATTTTAAAGAAATCACCATGCAATCATCGAAACAAGTTTTTGGTTTCCAAGAGCATTTAAATGGATTCCATCGGTTGTATAATCTTTGATTAGCAAATTATCAGAATCTTTAAAGGTAGAATTGATGGATAAATGTTTAAAGCCATATTCACTGGAAAGTTTTTTAAGTGTTTGATTCGTTGAATCAATTACTTCATTAATTGTTTTTGCATCTAAAACATCACGTATAGGTAAAATATCAACAGTATGCACACGTGTTTTCGGTAAATTTTCATGAATTAACGCTAAAAGCAGTCGATAAGTCTCTTGAATGTTTATGGTCATTTTATCTTGCCATAAACCTGCATTCAACAGCACATCATTGATGCCAATAAGTATTATAATATGGGTAGGGTTTTCTCGAACTAAAGCAACTATATTCCCAATGAGTTCGAGTGTTTTATTACCGGGTACACTAAGCTTTATGCACGGCACATCAAAATAAGGATGTGCAGCATTTAAAATAGAATCTCCGTATAAAACTATCTTTTTCTTCATCATCAATCATCCATTGCTAAGATAGTGTACTCATAAAATTCATCCATGTTGACAATGACATATTGATCAGGATAATAAGTGTCTAGTAGTTGTTGAACTTTATAAAAATCTATCGGACTTAAACTCATGACTTCAGCAGGTCCTGGTTCAACACGGTATTGACTTTCTGTGAAATCAGGTGCCCAAACTGGTCCGTAGTAAGCCATAATAAAGTCATTTGAATCATTGATGATACGGTCAAAAATTTGTTGGGCTTGTGAACGATCTTTACCAGTGAAGTTTTGGAATGTGTTACGAATCCCCTCTTCTGCATACAAGCTAAAGCTTCCTGATGTCATAGGATTGTCTGTATCCACAAAATCAATAACCCGCTCCTTGTTTAAATAGACCGTTATTTCTGTTCCTGTATTCACACTAGAAGCATGATCAATTGCAATACGTAATTCGCGTTGACCAATCAATGAAACGAAATGGATGCCGCGTAAATGTTTTTCTCCGTCACGAACAACGTAAAGTGATAGTGCACCATCTTTAACTTCAACTTGGTATTTATCTCCATTGTCTTGAATGAATAAATCGATTTGTATAGTACTGTTGGTTGTACGTGTTAAATCAGTCATTAAATACCAGTAATCAGAGGTTTCATCTTGGGTAAAACGCAAACTACTTGATGGGCGCATGTTATCTAAATCGACCAGTGTGCTTGCTAAGTTTCTAGGATAAAAGTTATGACGTCTATTATAAAAGAACATATCCCCCATATAAGTAGGACCAGTAGGTGCCCAAGGGTGAATGCCAAAAGCCCCTTTGTAATTCGATTCGATTAAGTACGCTCCATAATAATCAGGATTAAAGATATCATTAGGACCAAATAAATCGTTATACGTATCAACATATTTTTGATCACTTAACGCAATGACTTCACGATTTCTTTCGGCGATTGCCATCACAGCTTCATGCGGCATTTGCGTATCAATATCAACAAATCCTAAACTGCTTGCACCCCCGCTGAAAAAGTAGTCATTTGTCGTCATCGAATCATAAAAGTATTTTGCCACAATAGGAAAGAGTTCAACTGTGTTTCCAATCAGTCCCCAATTGACGGGAACTTTACCACGATAAGGATCTAACCAAGCGCCTTGTTGAAAGGTAGTAGGAGCTTTTAAAGTATCCCCTTCACTTGCAATAAAAGTAACATAGGTTTTGTCTGGGTCATACGTACTGACAAACTCAATTTTTTGTGTGAAAGTATCTGTCACTTCAACGCTTGCAAGTAAACTTAAATTTGCTGAGCCCACACAGCGAATAATGCCTCCATGGCGACTTAAATCTTGTAACCCTGCAGGTTCATTTTCTACCCATCCATACAAACTAAAATAATCATTATTGTTTTTAAAATAAGCGTTAATATCCATAAATAATTCACGGTCTTTTTCAACAGTATGAGATTTTAAATCGAAAAACATCATTTGATTTTGTACGGCATAATCAAGGGCTTCACTTGTTAAAGACATATAAGCTCGTGTGTTGAATGCCCCTTTAAGATGGTTAAATACAAAGGCATAAATATCATGTGGTGTTGTCAAATTTTGTTCGGCTAAAAAAGTGTTTAGCTTGCCGTTTATCGTGAATCCTTCAAGTTCAAAAGACTTAATTAACTCAAGGTCTGTTTGGGATTCAATTAAATCAATATATCCTCTTGGAACAGGTAAGTAATTGGTAACACCAGTAATCATTGCCCCGAAATCCGCATCAGAAGAAACCCATTGGTTGTAACTTTTAATTTGGTCATCAATTTCGATTAAATCTGCAAAGTAATGCTCGAATGTTTTCACCACTTCAACAAATGTGTTCAGGTTTTTAAACGTATAACCTTGTTCGATTAAGTACTCCATCCATGTTTCATCTGTGTGAGTATAATAAGCATTCCCCCCTAAAAACATAAGATTGGGTTGATTGCGATTCACGATACCTTGAATGGCACGAATCGCTGTCACGAAATCATATTGTCTAGGAATATCATTTCGGGTGATGAAATAAATGATGCCATCATCAAGATCATCACTTGGATCAAGAGGAACGAAAGGGGCTCTCACAATATGGATAGTGATCGTTTTACTAGTTTCATTTCCGGCATTATCTTGTACGGTTATTGTTAATGGATATGATCCAGCTTCATCAAAAAGGACTTCTGAATCGTCGATAGATGCTTTATTTGGGTCTATTATTCCATCCACATCATCGTATATAGTAAACAGGTCATTAAATGTAGGAATTGCTTCACCAATCTCTAAGGTTAATTCATCGGTCAATAGTGTAATTTCAGGCGGTGTATTATC
>PWPY01000190.1 GCA_003558575.1 Desulfonatronovibrio sp. | reverse complement strand
CTGGAAGACATACCATTAAACAGCTGATACAGAAACAGAGCAGGCGCAGAGGAGCAGCTACAGGTGGCGAAAGCCGGATACCCCTTGACCGGGAAACAAAGCGGTGTGTGGCTCAGGCAGGCTATGATCTGCATGACATCCTTCCTGCAGAGTACAAATTAGAAGTTCGTAAGACAGCCAATCTGCATACAGGTGGAACCATTCATGATGTGACTGCTGATTTGCATCCAGGTCTGATAGATGCAGCTGAAAAGGCTGCGCGAGCCATTAATATTCCTGTTGTGGGACTTGATTTTCTTGTTCCAGATGTAAGCGGCTCTGAATATGTGATTATCGAAGCCAATGAACGGCCAGGTCTGGCAAACCATGAACCCCAGCCTACAGCCCAGAGATATGTTGACTTGCTTTTTCCTCAGACAGCCTCCTGATATCTGTTGGCAGGTTTGATATGATGTATCGGTTCATCATACTTGAAGTGCGGTCCGGCTTCCCCCTTTTGACATACACAAGAAAACTCACCAGTCTATTGCTCTTGGCTTACAAAAAAAGATGAGCAGTTTATTTTTTTAAAAATCCACATGAAACATCGAAGAATCAAATAGAGGCTGAACTTTTTATGGAAAAAAAATTATCAATAGACATGCATTATTTGAAAATGATTTTGTCTAAACTGCTTAATATTCCCAGCCCCACAGGATATACAGACAAGGTTGTTCATTTTATCTGCAATGAGCTGGAAAAACTTGGTATATCATACGAGCTTACCAGAAGAGGCGCCATACGGGCTGATATCAAAGGGAATAAGTCCTCTCCAGACAGGGCTATTGTGGCCCACCTTGATACTCTGGGGGCCATGGTTACGAAGATCAAATCTAACGGAAGATTGAGCCTGACATCCATTGGCACATGGTCCAGCCGTTTTGCAGAAGGAGCCAGAGTAAGCATATTTACAGATACAGGAGCGAGAAGAGGGACAATTATACCTCTTAAGGCGTCAGGTCATGCATATGATACAGAGATCGATACCCAGCCTGTTTCCTGGGATAATGTAGAGCTGAGAGTTGATGAAGATTCTTTATGTGAAGATGATTTAATTGAACTTGGTTTTAATGTTGGAGACTGGGTAGCTGTGGATTCACCCCTTGAGATAAGTCCCGGTGGATATATAAATGCCCGTCATTTAGACAACAAAGCAGGTGTGGCAGTACTTATGGCTGCAGCTCATGCAGTTATTGAAACAGGGGTAAAGTTGCCCATTGACTGTCATCTTTTGTTTACCATCTCAGAAGAAGTTGGTTCTGGTGCTTCTGCTGTACTTCATGGAGATGTGGCAGAGATGGTCAGTATTGACAACGCTCCATTAATCAAAGGTAAAAACCGGTTTGAGAAGGGTGTGACATTATGTATTAAGGATTCCAGTGGTCCCTTTGATTACCATCTGACGCATCTGCTTATTGAGCTCTGCCAGAGGCATAAGATTCTGCACCAGAGGGATGTATTCAGGTATTACAAGTGCGACGCTGCTTCGGCAATTGAAGCAGGAAACGATTTGCGTACCGCTTTAGCCTGCTTTGGTGTTGACGCCTCCCACGGACATGAACGAAGTCATCTTGGTTCACTGGAATCTCTGGCGCATCTTATGAGTGTTTACATGCAAAGCCCACCAGTAACAGACAGGGATCGAAAATACTTAGGCCCTATAAACGGATTTACAGAACAGCCCCTGGCTTCAGCCGATGAGCCGGAAAATCAGTCGTGCTACATTGGATCTGAAAACGAAGCAGATAATATTAAGAAGGAGTAAAAGCCGATGCCTTATGTGAATATCAGAATAACCAGGGAAGGAGCTACCAAGGAACAGAAGGGAGAACTTATCCAGGGTGTGACTAAGCTTTTGAATGAAGTCTTAGGTAAAAATCCCAAAACAACTTTTGTGATAATTGATGAAGTTGATACAGATAATTGGGGGATTGGAGGGGAATCAGTTACAGAGCTTAGAAAAGACAGGCAATAGAAGTTTGTTAATTTACAGTTAACCGGGAAGGGCATGGATGAAAGTTGATGTCCTTCCCGGTTATTTTAAACTATAGCAGGCAGATTTTTAAAATTATCACTCAAACTTGATATGAGACAGTTTATTATTCAGTGCTCATGGTTTCCAGAAGTTCAATCTCAAACACTAATGTTGAGTTAGGTCCGATAAATTCGCCTGCCTGCTGTTCACCATATGCCTGATCCGGAGGAATTACCACTTCCCACTTGGATCCAACGGGCATCATTTGCAGGATTTCAGTCCACCCCGCTATAACCTGGTTCAAGGGAAATGTTGCAGGCTCACCCCTTTCAATGGAGCTGTCAAATACGGTTCCGTCCACAAGTGTGCCGTGATAATGTACAGTGACGGTATCAGCAGGGCCAGGCAGTTCTCCTTCACCATCATTGATAATCCGGTAGAGCATGCCGCTTTCTGTTTTCTGGACTCCGTCCAGTTCTCTGAATTCTTCCATAAACTGAATTCCCTGCTCTATGTTTGTCTCAGACTGAGCCTGTGCTTTTTCCATCTGGGCCTGCATAAATTCCTGCTGCAGAGCCATTAAGGCTTCAAATTGTTCATCCTGGGTCATGAGGGGGTCATTTTTTTCCATGGCATCCTTGAGACCTCTTAGCAGGATGTCCGTGTCAAGGTTCATCTCGCCCTGGGTGAGGTTGCTGCCAATATCAAAACCCAGTGCGTAACTGGATTTTTTTACCGAAGTATCAAGGTTGACAGGCTGGTCTTGTTTGTCCTGGTGTTCAGGGCCTGATTGGCTACAGCCCGCAATAGTCAGACAGAAAAGTGATAGAAGCAATGTTTTGAAATAAGTCATAAAGTCACCTCAAATGATGTAGTAAAAAATTTATCAAAGCAATGCTCAGTCTTTTAATTCACCATGCACTTGATGTCCAGGTGTCTTTTTTGGCTCTTGATTACACATAAGTAAAAAAAGTTGGGGATAAGCTTTTTCATTACAAACTTTTTTGGGTATTACCGGATTCAAGTACGGAATTGTCTTGCCGGCTAAAAGCCCGTTCTTGACAGGCATGGCAATTAGCTGTTTACATGATTTGAAAAGGATATGCTGAACTATTGGTAAAAAGAAAAAAACTGATTCAAGTGGCTGAGGTTGATCTTTGCATTGATTTACAAAACAAATATTACTAAGGGCTGCAACAATGACAGATAGTTTTCTTCCCAGATATTCCAGAAATGAGGAAATAGCCAACAGTATAACCCACGGTTTAGGTGTTTTTTTGTCTGTTGTGGGATTAGCTGTTCTGGCTGCCTTTGCCGGTATGTTCGGCACTCCATGGCATATCGTCAGCTGCAGTATTTACGGGTTAACACTTATTCTGCTTTACTCTGCATCAACACTTTATCACAGTGTTCAGGACCCCAGAAAAAAACAGATTTGCCGCATTCTGGATCATTCAGCTATTTTTATCCTTATTGCTGGAACTTATACTCCGTTTACTCTGGTAAATCTGAGGGGTCCATGGGGATGGACTCTTTTCGGCTTGATCTGGGGGCTGGCAGTACTGGGGATAGTGCTCAGCGCAGTATCTAAGTGCAGGCGTAATGTTCTTTCTCTGATTCTATATGTTGGCATG
>PWPY01000334.1 GCA_003558575.1 Desulfonatronovibrio sp. | reverse complement strand
TGGGTAAGGGGCTCACCTTCGCATCCCTGCCCAAAGGATAGAATGGGTTTTTTTACCCTTGAGCAATGAATTTCCATGACCTGTGATATTTCCTCAGGAGATGGGGTGAAGGAAATCCTGTTTTGTGTTGATTGAAACCCTGAATCCAGGGGCTGAAGTGAGATGCAGCCAATGCACCTTGCATTGCATGATCTCGAAGTCGGGAGGGGTGCTTCAAAGCGTCCTAACGCAAAATTGCGGGCAGCTGGACAGCAAGAGTTAAGTGCACAGTTAGCCAAATGCTGAATAAGTCTGTTTGCAGGATATTTTTTTAAAAGCTCATGAGCTTTATGGGTGATTTCAGTTTGCGGTATGTGAGAAAAATTTTGTCTTTTGTCCTGATCAACCTGCCTGGCATTGATCCAAAAACGGTCGTCCATGTACCCTACGGCACCGTAAGCATATAATGGCAGGGTGGGGGCATCCGGATCAGCAGTGTATGCTGCTGTGCCTGCCAGGGTGTGTCCAGGGCTGGCAAACCCAGCTATGGCCAAGGCGTCTATCGCCTGAATCTTTCCTGTTTCAGGGTCATAGCCCAGGGCTCTTCGACCGGGAAGAAGAAAAAGATCGCTTGATTCGGGCAAGGGGATAAGCTCATGGGGTCTTGGTAGCACAAAGCCTGATCCCTGTCTGGAGAGCATCAGCAGATCAGGGTCTTCAAAGATTTCTCCATTATCGTCTGCGCACAATAGACAGGGTATGTTTCTGTTCTTCATATTTATCTATTTATAACTTTTTGTAAAAGTTTAGTATCTATTCACCGTGCTGAGGGGACGGCCTGCATCCTGATTTGTTTTCTGTTGCTGGTCAAACAAGCAGCAATGGCGAAAACCAATCATGATGCAGGCTTTAAGCAAAAGCGATAAAATGTGGTGAACAGTTAAAAAGTTTAAACCTGTTCCAATAAAAAAGGCAGAGCCCAATAATGCGGCTCTGCCTTTGAAAAGATCCCAACATAAGGGTTTGGGAATTTTAACGTTTGGAATACTGGAATTTTGCTCTTGCGCCTCTCTGTCCGTATTTCTTTCTTTCTTTGACCCTGGCATCTCTGGTGAGAAGGCCGGCTTTTTTCAAAGTAGGTCTGTAGTCTGAGCTTACCTCGAGCAGGGCTCTGCTGATTCCGTGTCTTACAGCCTGGGCCTGTCCTGCCAGACCACCACCTGTAACATTTATTTTAATATCGTACTTCCCCTGAACTTTTGTCAGTTTCAGGGGTTGATTAATAATCATCTGCAGAGTGGAACGAGGAAAGTAGTCCTGGTAAGGTCGACCGTTTACAAGGATCTGGCCTGAACCATTATAAAGTCTTGTCCTGGCAACAGATGTTTTTCTCCTGCCTGTTCCGTAATAAAAATCTTCCTTCATGGCTATTCTCCCGACAGGATTAGTTGTCCTGAGTTACTGGCTTCTGGGCCTGGTGTGGATGGTTAGGCCCTGCATATACTTTCAGTTTTTTCAAAAGATCGCGGCCAAGCTTATTTTTGGGGAGCATGCCGCGCACTGATTGCCTTATGACATCTTCAGGTTTTTTTACAAGTAATTTTTCCAGGGATATTTCTTTAATACCGCCCGGATATCCGGAATAACGGTGATATTTTTTCTGGCTGAGCTTATTTCCGGAAACCTTAATTTTCTCAGCATTTACAACTACCACAAAATCTCCCATATCCATATGAGGGGCAAATTCGGGCTTGTCCTTGCCTCTGAGTTTTACGGCTATCTCTGTAGCCATGCGGCCCAGAATCTTGTCCTCGGCGTCAATCACATGCCAGTTGCGCTGGGCATCCTGGGGTTTGGGGCTATAGGTCTTCATATTGAAACTCCTGTCTGAATTGAAAGAAAGGGATTATTATTTGGTTTTGCCTGCTCTGTCAACCTTAAAAAGACAAACTTCAAAGGTTTTTGTCCTTCTGCCAGTATTGCCTGAAGCAGGGTTTTAATCTAAAAGTTAATGCTACTGTCTGTTGTTCAAAACATTGTTACCCAGGCATGGTTAAAGGGGGAAATAGTATTTTCTGTGTGCAATAATATCTGACAACGGCAGGTGTCTATAAGGTTCGGAAATTATATGGATAAATTGTAGTGTTCTATTTGATAACAGTAAAGGAATTTTTTTGGAGAAAATTATGGGTATTCAGACTCCCAGCGTTAGAAAGGGACTTTTGCAACTGATATTTTCCGGATCATTTATGAAGAGATGGAATGATAAACTCAGGCCTGTTGAACTTATTGAGGTAGATAAGCAGGCCCATAAAATGATTGCTGCATATGCACTGTTTATCCTCAATTCAGAGCAGTTATCTTTTGAAGAGAAAAATGATCTTGCCGAAGAGATAATTCTTGGAGGAATATTTGATTATCTTTACCGTTTAGTGATTACTGACATTAAGCCTCCGGTTTTTTATCAGATCAAATCTAACCCTGATCACTACAGACAGCTGACAAAATGGGTCCTTGGACAGATAGAGCCGAGGGTTCAGCCCCTTGGTAAAGATTTCTGGAATAAATTTTGTTCCTACCTTGAAGAACCTGATGACGGCACTTTGGGCAGGAGGATTCTCAGCGCCGCCCATATATTTGCCAGCAGCTGGGAGTTCGGGTTGATTAAAAGCATTAATCCAGGAGATATGGAGCTTAAAGAAATAGAAGACAACTTCAGGGATCAGATGTTTAAGTACAGGGATATCAATGGGATGGAAGATTTGATTAAGGGGTCCCAGCAGGGCGTAAGCGGCCTGCTAAATCTCTGTGGAAGATTGAGATTTCAGAAGAGGTGGTCCCAGACCCCGAGAATACCAGAGACATCAGTGCTTGGACATATGTTTATCGTAGCCTGTTTTGCCTATTTCTTCAGCATGTCTGTAAATGCCTGCCCCTGCCGCAGGCAGAATAATTTTTTTGCTGGCCTGATTCATGACCTGCCTGAACTGTTGACCAGAGACATAATATCCCCTGTTAAAAAATCTGTGCAGACTATTGGTGATCTTATTAAAGAATATGAGACTTATGAACTGGAAAAGCGGGTATTTACCCTTCTTAGGGATTCAAAGTATGAAAATCTTGCCCATAGACTGCGTTATTTTCTTGGATCGGACGGAATTACTGAGTTTGACAGTACAGTAGTTCTAAATAATAAGGTGGTAAAAGTAAGTTGGGATGAGTTGCAAAACTTATATAATGAAAACGTTTATGATCCCAAGGATGGGTATTTGCTTAAGGTCTGTGATAATCTGGCTGCCTTTATTGAGGCCTATACAGCAACGAGAAACGGCATAACCAATGAACAGCTCCAGCATGCCCAGTGGAAAATCAGAAATTTTTATCAGAATCAGCCGTTCTTAGAAGGAGTTCATATTGGTGCTCTATTAGCTGATTTTGATTGATTTGCAGCAGGGAAGAAGCAATCCTGTAGTCCAGAGGGGAAATATTATGGTGAACAGCTGTGAACAGATAGATTTTATTATAATGATCTAATAACAGGGGGGAATGTATGCTATATCGTAAAAGGGCCTGGGATATCATGCGCAGTGAATTTCCCATGGTGAATGAGGATGCATCCATCGGTGATGTGGTGAAGGCCATAGAGAGTAATTCTTCTATATATCCCGATAATGATT
>PWPY01000138.1 GCA_003558575.1 Desulfonatronovibrio sp. | reverse complement strand
GTGACCGATTACAGCAACATTTTTGTCTTTGCCAAGGTTTAAAAGCAGATCCTGGATTTTAAGTTCTCTGCCGGGGGCGTCTTGGTTGAGCAGGGAGTTAATTGCTGCCAGGCCCCAGGATGCACTGATGGTATTCTGGAGTTCCAGATTTTTAACGAAGTTGTGGACTGATGATAAGATTTCAGGAGATTGGGAATGGCAACTTGACAGTCCCGGCAGTATGGAACAGAGACCTGTGTTTAAGTTGTTAATGAGGCCAAGCAGATATTTTCCTGTAACAGTTTGAATTATTTCCTGATCTGATTTGGTCAGGGCCTCTGATATGAGTGCCTGGATTATATTGGATTGAGTTATAACCATCTTAACTCCATGTTTGTTTTGTTGGCGTCATTATTATGCTGAATAGATACATTTTAAGTTAACATAAAAAATATGACAATAAATTTGTTTTTGAATAAATTAGGCTTTCTAACCCTGAAATGGCTGGCTGTTTTTGTTTTGCTGGCGGCTGTCACTGGTTATTATCAGCCCCAGGTATTTAAGCCTTTTGCAGACCATGTTCCTTTGCTTCTCGCTATAGTTATTTTTGGCATGGGCGCTACCTTGACTTTGCCTGATTTTAGAAAAATCCTCAAACATCCGGGCAAGGTATTTATTGCAGCCCTGTTGCAGTTTACCATCATGCCCCTTGTGGCTTTTTGCCTGGCCAGAATATTTTCTCTCCCTCCGGAACTTGCTGTAGGTCTGGTGCTCTTGGGAGCGTGCCCAGGGGGTACCGCTTCGAATGTCATCACTTATATGGCCCGTGGTGATGTTGCCCTGTCTGTAACCATGACAGCCTTTTCTACTTTTCTATCACCTGTGCTGACTCCGGTTCTGGTCTGGGTGCTGGCTGGACATTGGTTGGATATTCCTGTGGCAGGGCTGTTCAAATCTATTTTAATTATTGTCATAATACCAATTATCCTTGGCCTCATGTGCAGGCAGTTGTTTCCTGCTGTTGTCCGCAAAAGTACCAGCATACTGCCGGTTATTTCCATGCTGGCCATCTGCTTGATAGTGGGTGCCATTGTGGGGCAGCATGCAGGGCAGTTTTTTAACATCGGGTTGACAGGAACAATGGCCATTTTAATGCATAATGTTCTGGGACTTGGAGTGGCCTGGATTATAGCTCGAAAAATGCGTTTTAACCAGCCTCAGCTCAGGGCTTTGACCCTTGAGGTGGGCGTGCAAAATTCCGGGCTGGCCGCTACCCTGGCTTTAGTCCATATTCATCCCCTGGCAACTTTGCCGGGAGTCATGGCCAGTGTCTGGCAGAATATCACCGGGCCGGTTCTGGCTTCATGGTGGGTGTCAAGGGATTGATATATAGGGGATTATAATGATTAAGGACAGAATAACTCAAGGCAACATTTATGAACACCTGCCCCCGGCAACTTATCAGGAGCAGTTTGAAGATATTCATAAATCCAAAGGAATAAGGATTGAAAGAATTGTTTCCATAGGGCAGGCGACTCCAGAGGGTGAGTGGTATGATCAGGACTGGGATGAATGGGTAATGCTGTTAAAAGGCCAGGCAGGCATTCTTATCTATGGCGAAGAAAAGATCAGGGTGCTTTCACCTGGAGACTATATTTTTCTTCCAGCCAGGCTCAAACACAGGGTGGAATGGACTTCTCTTAATGAACCCTGCATCTGGCTGGCACTACATTTATAGCAGGCGCCTTTTAAATGGTTATCAGACTGTTGGTTAAGGACTTTTTCAACACCCAGTTAAGGATATGGTAACTGTTCACCATTTTAAATGTATATAATTTTCGGTTCAGGAGGTTCGGCAAACAGGGTCGTAAAAACTCACTCATAAGACATCGTAAATCAAAATCTTTACCTTGGTATGTTTCGGGACAAAATCCGATAATACATTTTTCAAAGTAGATTTAGTCTTGTAACGATTTTGATTAACGCTGTCTAACTCGTTCAAATAGTTTACGCCCTGTTTGCTGAACCTCCCAAACCTTTGTAGAAAGCAAGTATTATGGTGCATAGTTACAGGATATGATTAATAGATACAATATCTGGAATAAATGATGAACAAACAAGATAAAACAGTTTCCCGCAAAACCATGTATGCGGCAGATGATAAACCTGGTTGGGGGTTATCCCTTATACTCGGTTTTACCCATGTTTCTCTAATTTTTGACGGAATAATTTTTCTGCCCAATATGATCGGAAAGGCCACCAATACCCCTGCTGAGCAGGTGGCATTTGTGACTTTTGCCACACTGATTGTTTCAGCCATTGGTACTTTGTTTCAGGCATTAAGGGTGGGGAAAGTTGGCTGTGGTTTTGTTTTGTTCATGGGATCTTATTCAGCCTTTTTAGCCTGTACTCTGCTGGCTGTACAAATGGGAGGCCTGGAGCTCATGGCCACCATGACTCTTCTTTGTGCTCCGGTAGTGATCTTTTATTCTTATTTTCTTCGTTTCCTTCGTCATATTGTTACCCCGCCGGTTGGCGGAGTATTGATAATTCTTGTGGCCTTGAGCCTGATGCCCATTGCCATAGATCTTTGGCAGGGTGGAGGCCCTGATATGCCTCATTTTGGTACGTATCGAAATTATCTTGCCGGGCTGATTACCATGATGGTTCTTGTATTATTAATGCTTTTCGGCAACAGCACCATCAGGTTATGGACTCCCATTCTGGGTATTGGAGCAGGTTGCACTGCAGCCTGGTTTTTTGGTCTGTTTACTTTTGAGCATTTTCACAGTTCTCCTTACTTTGGTCTGCCCAGGGGTGATTGGCCAGGGCTGACTCTGGACTTTGAATTGGCGTATCTTCCTTTGTTTGGGGCTTTTTTAATGGCTGCGCTGGTAAGTGCCATGGAAGGCACAGGCAATATTATGCTTCTGCAGCAAATCTCTATTAAAAACTTTAGAAAGATTGACTATTCACGTGTCCAGGGTGGATTGTATTGTGATGGTTTATGCAAAGGACTGTCAGGAGTTTTGGGTGGGACTCCTGTGGCCACTTTCTGCGATAATCTTCCACTAATCAAGATGACCAGGGTCGCTGCCAGAAGAATTGGCATAATGGGGGCGATTATTTTGATTAGCCTTGCTTTTATGCCCAAAATTTCAGGTTTTTTTCTGGATATTCCCCATTCTGTGATAGGCGGTGTCCTTGTGGTAATATGTGCCATGCTGTTTTATTCTGGTTTTGAACTGGTTATGCGTTCAGGACTGGCATTTCAGATGGGGCTGATTTTAGGATTATCTTTGTGCGCAGGCCTTGTGGCAGAGACAATAAGTTTTTTCCCTGATATCATGCCGGTCAATCTTTCTCCAATTTTGCAGAATGGAGTGGCCATGGGAGGTTTTACAGCCATATTGCTGAGCACCATTCTCTATCTTTTCCCCAAGCCGGGAGTTACTTTTCAGATATTACCAAGTCAGGATCGAATTATGGAATTACTGAGCAGGATTAAGACATTAAAAAAACGATTAAAGTTAGATGATAATACATACAATCGACTGCGCTTATCATGTGAAGAGACCTTTATTTACCTGACAAATTTTTTCAGTAACAGTCACAAAAAATGCCTGTTTAATATCAGAAAAAAAGAAGAAGGTATATTTGTGGAAATCATATATGGGGAAGAAGTTGAAGATATGGATCAGG
>PWPY01000146.1 GCA_003558575.1 Desulfonatronovibrio sp. | reverse complement strand
TGAGAAAATCCCACAGATAAGTCTGCCTGTTGGAAATGATTCCCCTTACTCCTGATTTTTTTTCTCTTGTAATCAGTTCTGCTTTGAGAAAAGGGTCTACCCCGAAAAATAAAGTCTCCTGATTTCCTGTCATACGCAGGTTAATATTTCCAACACTTGCGTTGTCCAAAAGGAGGATGGCTTTACCCTGGGGAAGATCGACTGCTTCATCAAATTCTACATCAGCCCTTATAAAAGCATTCCCTCCAGTACTTGGTCGGACAAGACGGGTAAAATCAGCCGGCCATATTTTTTCTTGAATTTTGAATCTTGGCCTTTGTCCTGCAATAAGAGTTTTTTCTCCAATATGCCACTGGGAATAAGTGCTGGATCTTTCCATGACAGGGGCGCTTTTCAGGTTGATGTCAGCACTGTCCGCCATCTCACTAAATAATGCAGCGTCCATTGTTCTTGATGCTCGAGCTGTGGACCTGCGAGGCTTTACCTCCCAGTCTGGAATGGGATGGGGTATCAGTTGTCTCCTGGGCTCCATCGTGGCCAGGCTCATTTGAACGTTGGCCCAGTCCATGCCACTGCTTTGCCAGACTTCAGCCTCCCATGTGAAATGGATGCGTTCCTGCTCAGGCTCTGCATGCAACCTGTAAAATGAATTCCATCCACAATTTTTCAGGATATAATTGTATTCCAGTTCAAGTTCACGGGCATTGCCGGGTTCATCCAGAAATATTGACACATTCCATACATTGTTTTCCGGGCCGGCAATTTGTTCGATTTCTTCCCTGAGCTTTGATATTTGAGAGTTCAGATCTTCTGCCTTTTCTTTTGCAGTTTCAATTTCTGTATAAATATCCTTGAGATTCGAGCCGATGGATGAAGCCAGAGATTCCATAGTGTCAGCAGTGCTAACCTGAAACCCGGCCTGACTTTCCCAGAATTTTGCCATTATTTTATGGGATTTGATGGTTATTACAATTTCGGATTTTTGCTGCTCAAGCTCACTGATTTTCTTTTGAAGTTCCTCAATCTTTGGCTGTTGCAGTGCATCTGATTTTTTCCATGCAATATCTGTGATACTTGCAGGAAATTGTTCAGGCAGGTTTATGTTGATGGTTTGAGGATCAGCACTGAAGGGAAGATTTATTTCCACATAATGTCTAAGGCCCAACTCAGCAACAGGCAGCCTGGCCTTTTCATAGACCCTTGCAGAGTCTGGGAAAAGGGTGACCTTATGGGGTGTTGCCTGTCCAGGGACAGGAAATAAAGCAAATGTGAGAATAAGACAAAAAAACGTCACGTATATTTTTATGCTAAAGCTGATAGATTTCATTATGTCTTCTCTATGCTCGATGTTTTATCTGGAAGGTACCAGTCTGCGCAGGATTCCTTCCACAGATCCAGAGTCATTGTTTTCATCGTCTGAAGGCACCACGCGGTCAAGAATTTCACCCAGAACTTCCTCACCTTTCTGTTGCACAAAACTCTTAATGATGGTTTCACTGTCAAGCCTGAAGCTGAGATCATCAAAGGGCCCTCGAACCCGTAAAGGAATGTTTACATCTTTGAGATTATACATTGAGGCAAGTTCTTCCTTGAGGGCTCCATCAAGACTGATCTGGGATCTTGAATCAAGATGGGACTTGGGAAGATCAGCACTCAGATCTCCCTTGAGTCCCAATACCGGAGAATGCATGGCAAGATCTCTGGACACAGCTATTCCCTGATCAATATTGAAAGTCCCCCCAAGCCTGGTAAATCGGGTTTCACCGCCTTCCTGTGAAGGAGTGCCCCCCTGGCCTGAGGCCAGAGCAAAGACCTGTCTGATCATTCTTTCCAGGTCAATCCCTTTGATTACACCTTCGCTGACAAAAGCTTCTGCATTGCCGGCCAGGTTGCTGATCAACTGATCCCCGTGTGTGCCGGATGTTTTGAGCTGACTATTAATCCTTGCTGTACCTGTTAGGATATCCTTTTGAGAAATGTCTCTGATAAACGGGCCTATCTGAAGGCCTTCAAGGTTCTGTGAGATGTTAAGATTGAGTCTGTTTCCGGCATCATTAAGCAGGATTTCCATCTCATTGGTTCCTTCATACAGACTCAGGTTAAGGGGGGAGATCTTCATCTGCCCGTTTCCTGAAGTAATTTCAGCCTCAATACTGTCGATAATGATTCCACTGGCCCTGAAGTCATTTATGTCTGCCTGGCCATTGATATTAAAATCCCGTAAAAAGCCAAGCTCAATAGGCTCTGGAGTGGATGGTCTGTCTGCGTTTTTTGAGGAAGTGGCAGACTGATTCTGAGATGTATTGTCATTTCTATATGGTGACTCTGAATCAGTAGAGTCATGGGTTGCAATAATTTTGTCCAGATCAATATTATCTCCTTTTAACTGGAAATTAATATCTGGTATCTGGTCGAGGTTGGATGCAGCTATGTTCATGTTAATTTTTGCTTCATACAGGTCCATAACCAGATCAGTAATATTAAGTGAATGCAGTGCTCCGTCATATGTAAGGTTTCCGGATATTTTGCCATCTTTTATGGGGTTACTGAGCATGGCTCCGTCCATGTTAAGATCTAAGGCAAAAGGTGCCAGAGTTACTCTCTTATTTTCAAGATCAATGGCAGTGGTGGTCTCCATCTGGAATTTTCCGTCAAGTTCAGGTTCAGATACATCCAGGTCCATGCTGGCCTTGACATTGAAAGGATTATCCAGGGTTATTTTGTCTGTTTCAAGGTTGAAATTTGTCAAGTGGACAGTCTGATTATTCTGTCTGTCCTGGTATGATATATTTGCCCTGGCAATTTCAAGTCCTTCAATATTCAGTTGCGGAACAGCAAAGGATTCATTGTCATGGGTATCTGCTTCAGGAGCAGGTGAGCCTTCCTGACGGCCTGGCTCTTCCCGGGCTGAGTCTTCTTTGACCTCCCAATTGGTCTGGCCCTGTTCATCTTTAATCAAGGCCAAATGAAATCCATGCAGGACAATTTTCTGAGCTTCTATTTGTCCGGAAAAAAGAGGCAGGACTTTGATCCTGACCTGCAGTTCATCTAAGGCGGCCATGGGTTCAGGCCCAAACTCAGGTGGATTAGCTACATATGTCCTGCCAAGGCTCAAACCTATCCAGGGCACAATGGACAGCTCAATATCGTCTTCAATGACGACTTCATACCCGGTGTTCTTTTTTATTTCCTGTGAAATGCGATCTTTATAGTCGTTTATGTCTATAACCATGGGTAGAATTATTGCTGCCGCTATGATCAGGATAATCAATATGCCAACGAGAGATAAGGTTATCTTTAGAATCTTAGCCATATAAAAACTCCTGTATTTTGAGAATTATAAGGTGCTGTATTAAAATGTTATGGTGTACAGATGCCAATATTATAAAAATTTATTTTTTTATAACCTTGGGAAAAAATATTAGCAATAATAAACTTTTGAGATTTGAGATGCTTTTTGGTGAGGTTTAAAATGTGGGTGTTAGAGTAGAGCCATCATAATCCTGCCTTTAACTATAAGCCGGATTTTTCCCAATAGTCATCAGAAGGTTTATAAAGATCATCCATCAAGCTTCCTGTATTGCCATTATCTTTAACTGGAGGACATTTTTCAGCCATGTATTCAAGCTCTTCAAGATACTCTTTCCAGTGATCCAGATAAAATGAAAGAGCTTTGGAGAAATTTTTTCCAACAAGTCCGTCCAGGATCAGTCTGCTGATCTGGCGTTCCCTGAACAGCACGTGCTGGGAAAGGAGGATGACCTTGCGTTCCTCTCTGGTCATCCTCCTGAATATCTGTTTGTGTACAGATCGGGCTCTTGGCTGGTACATCCAGAAGTACATGAGATCTAAGGCATTGACGATGATGATATTAACCATGTCTCTTTTTTCATGCTCAATGGTTTGCATGAGATTTTTGGTGGATTCAAGAAGGCACAGCACATCATCAAGAGGAAAAAGCAGCTCTAATTGAGCATATGTGTTAAAGAGGTGGTTGAATTTGCTTTTATAATCAAGGATTCTTCTGCGGACGAATTGAGCCCTGTCAGCCAGACCTTCAATTATGCCGGCTACTGTATCCGAGGCCAGCTTGGATATTATGGCTGCCCATTGCTGAAGGATAATATCCACAGCCAGAACGCCCATCAGGGCCAGGGCCCCTCCTGCCATCCAGTTGAAAGCAAGGGCCAGGGGAATGGCCAGAATGCTTCTGAAAAAATTCCCAATTATTGCAGCCCTGGGCAGTCCCCTGAAAAAGTTGTGAGATGAAAGATAAACCCCGTTCACAAGGGAAATGACAGTATAAACAATAACAGGATTGCTGGATACGGTCATGTCTAATGACTGATCCAGAAACATGGTTTTAATTAGAAAGTCCAGAAGGGGTACGGAAAATCCTGTATACATGAGGGAATCAGCCAGTCTGTCCCAGCTTACATAGTTGTTCCATTTGACAAGGGAAGGGCGGTTAATTCCTCCACATCCTAAAACTGACTGAATTATATTTCGGATTCCGGTAATGGCAAACCAGATGACTGCACCAAAGTATGCCAAAAGCCACCAGTCCTGACTCATGAAGAAGGTAAGGAAGGCAGGAATGAATCCCAGAGAGATTTTTGCGGCGATCTTTATTTTGGTATTAAGGTATTTTGGGGATATGGAGGGTCTGGAATTATGACCCTGATTTGCCTGGTGTGATGATGTTCGGGAAGTATTGTCAGGTATCCCGCCCATAGTATAGACATTGCTTTTTTTTCCGGTAGCGGGAAAGTATTCTTTAATCTTCCAGTCAGTTTCCTTGCGAAATGTAAACCGCTTAATCAAAGGTGTTGAACTAAGCTTCTGATTAAGCCAATTCAAAAATGGTCCTGTTCTGGATACAGGAATGTATGTGTTTCTTGCGAATGATTTCAGTCCAACTTCGACATTGGTATGTGAACTGTTCTCTAAGCGTAGGAGTTCTTTTTGGGCCCTTGCAGGCAATGACTCTGTTAGAACTAAACCCATGCCGTACAGTCTTCTTGAGCGTCCGGTAGAGTCTGATCCAATACATGACTTCAGTGGGCGATCCTTGTAAAAGCCTTGCAGATCCTGGATATCACAAAGGATTTCAATGAGCTTGTCCTGTCTTTCTTTATCAGGGTTGTCTCTGTCAGGAGTGTTTTCAAGCATTCTACTCAAGTATTTTTTGAGCTTTATTACATTGCCGGCATTAATTGCAGCCTGGAGATTAATGATCTTTTCCTTGTCAAATTCTCTGCCAAGGACCTGGTTTTTAAGATTAAGCAGTTCAAGATGAGTAATGTTTCCCCTGCAGTCATAGAGAAGTTCAATAACGTCTTCGACCCTTAAATCGCAGAGATTCAGGGTCATGTCTGAATTGGAATGGAGACTTTTCAGCCTGGATACAAGCTCATGGGGGGAGAGAGTAAGTAGTTCAGGAAGTTCATCGCCATCTCCAAAATTTTTGAGCTCAGGGTTTTTGGAAGGCCGCAGATAATCTTCAATAATGTCATAGATGTCAGGAATGGAAAAGTTGGATTTGAACTTCTGGTCAGCTCCGAAATTGTCTGCTCCTACGGGCTGCAGACCATAGTCCCTGTCAATCCCGGCCCCAGCGCTTATGGCAATACATTCCTGGATATATCTTCCCAGGTGATGAATAGATGCCTGGCCTGGTCCAACCGAACTGATGAAAGCTGACTCTCTGAGTCTTTCCATCTTAATTCCGAATTTTTCGTTAACCTGATCAAGATGATTATTGTTAAATGATTCCAAAAGTTTGAGCACATAGGATTGATTCAGCTTAGAAACATGTCTTCCTTTGTCCATGAAGTCAATAATTCTTGGAGCCTTGAGAAATTCAAGGAAACCATTAGGCCCGCTGAATCCCCTGGGAACCCAGATCATTCTGACCTGTTTTCCTCTGAACCGAACAATATATTCTATCCCGATTTTGACCTTGATTCCCATGATAGACGCTGCCCGCAAAAGCTCTTCAGCCGCTTCGCCGGATACATGGTTGTAATAAACCACAGTAAGGCTTCTTATGCCTTTTATCCAGGCATCCATGATCAGGTGAGTAGGGGATTTTCTGCCGGTTGTATTTACATCATGAACATGTTCATCAAAAGAGACCTGATTCCATTCTTCAGGCATTTCCAGAAGGTGATATTTTTTGAGCTGCGCCCTGACAATTCTTGGCTTACCAGACGAGACATCTGCAAAATCCCTGGCCAGCATCAATTGGCGGCAGCAATCGCCGCGGCTTCTGACCAGATTTTTCATTATTTCCACAAGAACTCTGGCCGTGTTTATGCGCAAAGGTCCATATGAAGTGGAAAAGACTTCATTTTTAAGGGAGTTGAGGGCGCTTATGCGGTCACCTGCCTGTCCAGTCTTAAGGGAACCCAGTAGCTGGGTTACTGAATAGGCAATGCGAAGGGCCCTGGGAGCGGCAATTTCTTTGATGCCGTGGGGGTGAAGAAAAGGCGTAAGTATTTTTTTCTGTTCTGAGTCAGAATATTTTGTGTAGACTTCATTGACTAAGCCAAGGAGGGCATAATCGCTTCTGTCAAAGAAAAATCTGGAGATGCCCTCCTGGTCAATGCAGCTGTTTTCAACACATTCTGTAAATTTATTCAGAGAGTATTTTGGAAACATTTAGATCTGGGCTTTGTGTTAAGAATAGGTATCTGTTTACTACGCTATTTGCTTTTATCAATTTTTATTTGGTTTCAATTCTTTATCCAAATTGTTATCTGAGTTGACTCCTGTGCAAAGGTTTCCCGCTATGATTTCGATTTGGATTTCGATGTCAGAATTCCTGAAATAATAAGAACCGTTTAGTTGCTTGGGAGAAAAAAACTATATGGAAGCTGACTGGATTTGGTTGCGACCGGAATTTTTGGCCTGATAAAGCATCTGGTCGGCATTTTTCAGAAGTTCCTGTTGTGATGCCGATTCATCAGGGATTGTTGTAGCAATTCCAATACTCAAGGTGATCAGAGAATCTACAGGTGAATATTCATGAGGAATGCTCATCTTTTTTATATTTTCCTGAACGCGCTGGGCAATGAGCTTTGCCCCGGATTCATCAGTCTCAGGGAGGATGCATACAAATTCTTCCCCACCGAACCTGGCAGTCATATCAGCAGGTCTTGACAGTGACTCTTCAATGGCTGAGGCAACTTTTTTCAAACATTCATCCCCTTCTGAATGACCATAATTATCATTATAAAGCTTGAAGTGATCAATATCTAACATGAGCAAAGAAATGGGTTTGTTTTTCCTTTTGGATCTTTTCCATTCCTGTTCAAGGTACTCATCCATCCTTCTGCGGTTGGGAACTCCAGTAAGGCCGTCCTTCATGGAGATGTTTTCCAAATAATCCCGGTATCTTTTGAGTTCAACGTGGTTTTTGACCCTGGCTCTGACCACTGAAGGTCTGATGGGTTTGGTAATATAATCTACAGCCCCCAGCTCAAGTCCTCTGGCCTCATCTTCTTCCATGTTCAGGGCGGTAATAAATATTACGGGAATGTTTTTGGTGAGCGGGTTTTTTTTGAGTTTAAGGCAAACCTCAAACCCATCCATTTTGGGCATCATGATATCTAGAAGGATGATATCCGGTTGTTGAGCTTCTGCCATGGCCAGGCCTTCAGGACCATTCAGGGCAAAAAAGATCTCATATTCCTGACCTAATATTTCTGCAAGGACCTGAATGTTAGTGGGTGTATCATCTACAACCAGGATTTTTGGACGTTGTTGCCTGTCCATAACACTCCATCTTTATTGAATATTGCGTAAGAAATCTCTTAATCGGTCTGTAGGCGGATTTTCATACAGCTCTTGGGGTGATCCATCATGAATGACCCTTCCTTCATCCATGAAGATAAGTCTACTTCCAACATTTAGGGCAAAATTCATTTCATGGGAAACCACAATCATGGTCATTCCTTCTTCTGCCAGGGATTTCATGACAGAGAGAACTTCTCCTTTGAGTTCCGGGTCCAGTGCGGATGTTGGTTCGTCAAAGAGCATAAGCTTGGGTTTAACAGCCAGGGCTCTGGCAATGGCTACCCGCTGCTGCTGTCCGCCTGACAGTTGAGAAGGGTAGTGGCCTGCCCTTTCAGCCAGGCCAACTTTGGATAAAAGTTCTTCAGCTTCTTTTCTTGCTTCAGCCTTGGGAGTTTTTCTAACCTTAATAGGACCAAATGCCACATTTTCCAAGGCTGTCATCTGAGGGAACAAATTGAACTGCTGAAAAACCATTCCTGCTTCCTGCCTGATGTGCCTGATGTCGGTCTTGGGATCAGTCACACTTTTGCCGTCAACAATGAGATCTCCAGAAGTTATTTTTTCCAGTACGTTGACGCAGCGAAGCAGAGTTGATTTGCCTGATCCAGATGGCCCCAGAACTACAACCACTTCTCCCTTGTTGATGGACAGGTCTATGTCATGCAAAACCTCAGTTTTGCCAAAACTTTTACATACTTTTTTACATTCAACAATTTTCATATTATCTTCATTCTCCGTTCAAGCCAGCGTAAGGAAAGGGCTAAAAAAGTCGTCAACACTAAGTATATAATAGCTACAGCAGTCCAGACCTCAAGAGCCCTGAATGATGAGGCCATGATTTCCTGGCCTTGTCTGGTAAGCTCGCCAACACCTATTACAATAAAAAGCGAAGTATCTTTAAGCCCGATGATAAATTGGTTTCCCAAAGGTGGTATCATTCTCCGGAAAGCTAAGGGGCCAACTACATAAGCAGTCACTTGAAATCTTGAAAGGCCAAGGGCCAATCCGGCATCCACAAAGCCTTTATTAATTGAGAGTACCGCCCCCCTGACAATTTCCGCAATGTAGGCCCCGGCATTAATGGCCAGAACAAGTACAGCGGCATAAATGCCTGTCATGCGGATTCCCATGGCAAGAGGCAGGGCAAAGTATACAAACATGGCCTGAACCACTATGGGAGTTCCCCGGACCACCCATACGTATGCGGCTCCGATGTAGTTCAGTACAGGGATTCTGTAGGCAAGGATCAATCCGGTGAGGATACCAAGAACCAGTCCTCCTGCCAATCCATAGAAAGTAATATAGATAGTGAGTTTAACACCCTTCATGAGCTGAGGGAGTGTGGAAAGTACAAATTGATATTGAAAGTCCATATTTTAACCGTAAGGTGAGTTTTAGTTTAAAGAATATACCTGCAGAATCATTAGTACGCGCGAAAAGTTACACACAGGGATTTATAGTCAAAAGGCCGCCCCTTTACAAATTGAAATATTCCAATTTTGGAGTCTCGGAGCGACCTTTACATTCATGATAAGTTCAGGCTGACTTTACAAAAAAAACGTAAAGTCAGCATTCATGTTGTTCGGGGTTATCTTGGATTTGGATCCTGTCCAAACCATTTGCGATATATTTCAGCATATTTGCCGGATTCAACAAGCTGCAGGAAGGCAACATTAACGTCATTTCTAAGTTTGCTTCCCAAAGGAAAACCAATACCATAGGACTGAGCCTGCATTCTGGGGCCAACAGCCTTTACCTGGCCGTCTCCAGCTGTATTGATATAGTACATTACATTGGGTGTGTCATGCATGGCTGCATCAACTCTGCCTGCACGAACTTCCATGTATGCGGCCTCAATGTTTGGGAACTGAACTACTTCAGCAGGGTTCAGTCGAGGTGCATAGTTGGCGCTTGTTGTTCCTGTGCGTACAGCAATGCGTTTTCCTTCGATATCCTCTGGACCGGCAATCTCGTCATTATCAGCCATGACCATTATGCTTAATCCACTGTCATAATATGGGTGAGAAAAATCTACGACCTGTTCTCTTTCAGCAGTTATGGTTATCCCTGCGAGAGCGGCATCAATACTGCCTGTCTGGAGGGCTGGAACGATTCCAGAAAAGTCCATGGGCTGGAGTTGATATTCAACTCCGATTTTGTCTGCTATGGCTGCCCAGAGGTCGATATCAAACCCAACATACTCCCCTGTATCAGGATCCCTGAATTCAAAGGGTACAAATGCTGTGTCAACAGCAACAGTGAGTTTTTTGGCCTGAACCTGACCGGCAAAAAGCCCCAGAACCAGTATTACACAACAGATCATGGTTGTTAGGGTGATTTTTTTTGACATTTTAACCTCCATTAAGATTTAACAAAAATAAGTCTCATTTACACAATATGTTAATTTATAGAACTTACAATTTTATGTCAATAAAAGGAAAAATGTACAGGCAGAGTGACGACTTATCTTTGAGATGCTTATATTGGGTCGGGATTGAGGATGTTTACTTTAAATGTTTTTGCCCTTAGAAAAATATTTTGGCTCTTCGACATTTTCTACATGTCGTGGTTTTGCCTGCGGTTTATTAAATACCTCTAAGTAACTTGAAGCGTATTGGTAATAAATTCAGAATATTACGGTTTTGCCATAAAGATTGCTTCGGTCGCTTCGCTCCCTCGCAATGACAGGATAGGCGTAACTACATCTGTGACTGTCAGGTGTCATTGCGAGCGAGTCTTCGAGCGCGGCAATCCTTGTTGCGAGCAAAGCGAAGCAATCTCGCGTTGAGGTAATTCCAAGTTACTTGTAGGTTTGGTCCCGGCTGCGCCCGGGTGGAGCGCTTACAAGTAACTTAAAAAACTGGACCCCGGATCAAAGCCTGTCCCGGACCCTGATTCGGGATCCGGGGTGACGGTTAAAGCAAGTTTTTACTCTTTATCGTCATTCCGGCGAAAGCCGGAATCCAGGTTTTGATGGGTGCAGGTTACTCGCAGAATCGGTCCAGGGCCGCTTAGATGAGACGCTTACAAGAAACTTAAAATGTATTAGTAGTAAATTCAGAATGTTATGGTTTTGCCATACAGATTGCTTCGGTCGCTGTGACTCCATCGCAATGACAGGTTTTGCGTAACTGTATTAAAAATAAATGTCAGAAAATCTCAGAAATATATTAAGCGATATCAAAGTTCCAGGTCTTGAAAGCCCTGATTCCGTCAAAAAGGGAGAATGGGAACTTGTGCTTATTGCCATGGGGATTGACTATACCCTGGGAGAGGATGGTGAGCTTCTTGTTCCTGCATCTCAGAGTGCCCAGGCAGTTCAGGAAATAAGGCTTTATGAGGAAGAGGAAAAAAGGTTTCCCCGAAGGGAGACATTATCTTCCCTGAAGCAGCAAAACGTATATGCCAATCTCTTTATACTTTCTCTGCTTCTTGTATTTTTTACAGTAGTTTACGAGGGTCTGGGTAATGAATACTGGTCAGAGCTGCCCTGGCTTGAGCAGGGCCGGGCAGATGCCGGAAAAATCATGGATGGGGAACTCTGGAGAACAGTTACAGCACTGACCCTGCACAGTGATCCGGCTCATGTTCTGGGTAATGTTATCATTGGTGCCCCTTTTATCCTTACTGTGTGCACTACTATAGGCATGGGCCTGGGCTGGCTGAGTATAATAACAGCAGGGGCGCTGGGCAACTATATTAATGCCTGGGTCATGGCCCCGACTCATCTAAGCATTGGTTTTTCAACATCAGTATTTGCAGCGGTGGGGATAATGTCCATCAATGCCATCAGGCATTCCCGCCTGTCAGCCACCAACGCTGTGGTACTGGGCCTGGCTTTGCTGGCCCTTCTGGGGGTAGGAGGAGAAAACACAGATCTTGGAGCACACCTGTTCGGACTCCTGGCCGGATTTGGAGTAGGATGGATTGTCTTGCTTCTTAACACTGATGATAATTTTAAAAAGATAGATTTTCTTTTTGGATTTGCAGCCTTTTTGCTTGTTGTTGAGTGCTGGCTCATGGCCCTTTTTGGTGAAGGGTTTATTGATGTTTTGTTTTAAGTGTCTGATTACAAAAAAATGGAGCTGATTTGGACTCCTTGAGTACTTCATATAAAGCCATATGGAAGCTGGCCTGGCCCCAGATAATCATGATGCTTTTCCATTTCCTCATTGGTTTTGTGGATGTATGGGTGGCAGGCAGGATAGGAAGGGATGTTCAGGCGTGCATGGGAATAATCACTCAGGCCATGTTCTTTTTTCTCGTGGTGGCCATTGCCCTTGCTAACGGCAGTGTCGCTGCCATCAGCCAGTCCCTTGGTGCCGGACTTATTCGAAGGGTCCAGCGCTATATTGGGCTGGGGCTGGAAATAGGAGTTATTCTGGGAGTAATATTCCTTGTGGTAGGCATATTGTTTCGGGATAACCTCCTCAACGTGCTTCAGATACCAGACGAGATAATGCCCATAGCAGCCTATCTTCTCAAAGTTTATCTATATGTTCTGCCGGGATATTATCTGCTTATCATCTGCAATGCATTTTTCAGGGCCCAGAAAAAAGTGATGATTCCGCTTTTTTCCATGATGATAGTTACAGCAGTCAACACCTTTGGTGATTTTGCCCTGGGACTTGGCATGTGGGGATTTCCTGATCTGGGTTATAAAGGTCTGGCCTGGAGTACATTTACCTCGATATTGTGCGGGATGCTTTTCAGCCTTGCTGTCCTTTACAGACAGGGCTTTCTCAAGAGAAAAAGCTTTGCCCCCTGGTGCTGGATAAAAAAGGCATTTCCATATCTTTTTAAAGTAGCCTGGCCTGCCGGACTAATGCAGGTTGTCTGGCATTCAGCCTACATGGTTCTTTACGCCATCACCGCTGCTCTTCCTGTTGGAAGCATTATTGCACTTGCTGGAATGAGTGCTGGAATAAGGGTGGAATCTCTGCTTTTTCTGCCAGGTTTTGCCTTTAACTTTACCGCTTCGATTCTTGTGGGCAATTATCTGGGCCAGGGAGATATTAAAAGTGCCAAGCGGATGGGTTACTTAGTAATGCTTTTCGGGTTGGGACTGGTAAGCACGTTCACCCTGGTCCTGTGGTTATTTATTGAGCCAGTAGCTGTTTTTATTGCCCCTGATCCTGAAGTCAGCCTTGAAGCCATAAATTATCTGAAATACAATATGGCAGCTATCCCGTTTCTGCTGGTGTCAATGATTCTCGGAGGGGCCCTGACCGGTGCGGGAGCTACTTTCTACCAAATGATTGTTATGGGCAGTTCAGCTTGGTTAGTGCGGATTCCCCTGGCATGGTATCTGGGGCATGTCCACATGCAGGAAGCAACTGGAATCTGGCTGGCCATGTTTATATCCATGGTTGTCCAGGCCATGCTCATGCTGTATTTTTACCAGATGAAGGACTGGACAAAATTTTCACAGAGAAAGGGTAGAAAAATTGTTCAGCCTCCGGCAAGTCCGTGAGGATGATCTGTTGCCTGCTTAGAATGCTACGCAGTTCTTGATAATGCAAGATTAGAAGAAGTTATTATCAAAGCGTCGAGGCGGTGATACTTTTAGAATTATATTTACCAGATCAACTGAATAAGGACTTTTTCATCACGCTGCTAAGGCCTAATAGTCCGCAAGGCCTTTTTTTGATACATGGATATTCTCTGTCAGCGATGTTTGTTTCTCCTGGTGTCCAGGACAAAGGAATTGGGAAGCAGTTGAGGGATAAAGCAGAATCGCTGAGAAAGAAATTGAGTCTGACCGTGTATCGTGAGAATGAGAAAAACATTTGGTTTTACAAAAAAATGTATGTTCAAGGCATTAAGGAAAGAGGTGACATGTACACGGGACATGTTTAAGTATTTATGGAGTACAGTTCATAAATGCATAAGCCGGATCGCGCTGCCAGTGAGCAGATAGCTTTCATGTAGATTTTTCCTGCCCTTGGCATCTTTCACGCAGAGGCTTGATAATGATTCGTATTGGACAGTTTTTTTCAACCATTGGCCTGCTTCTGGGCACTTCTTTTTTTGCGCTTTCCCTTACGCCGAGCCTGGTACCCCGCGACGACACTATACAGGGGATTATTTCAGGCATATCCATGGCGGCCGGTTACGCAGCTGGTGTACTTGGGTGTGTGCTGTGGCGTTACTTTGAACTGCCTTATCCATCAGCGCGCATCCAACGCATCATTCATACTACCGTTGCCGTACTTTGCGGTCTGCTGGCCATCAGTTTTCTCTTTCAGGCCAGTCAGTGGCAGGACGCGGTGCGCACACTCATGGGCATGGAAGAAGTTCCCGGGGTCCGGGCGCTCTGGGTCGGTCTAATGGC
>PWPY01000292.1 GCA_003558575.1 Desulfonatronovibrio sp. | reverse complement strand
GATGTAAATATTCAATTTTACAACGAAGTCAGAAAGTTTTTTTATCTTCCCCCCATGACCAAAAGTCAGGAAGATTATGTTCATATGCATTCTGTTTCAGATTCTTTCAACCATATTCTTCCTAAGGGTTATGAAAGTGAATTTCCAAAAATAAGGGATAAGCTGGATTATTCAAAGTTATTGCGCTATATGCGTATGGAAGACGGTTTAATAGAACTGTTGGAACTGCTTGTTGAGAAAAAACTCAAAATTGCAATAAATAACAATAGAACTACAACTATGGACCTTCTGTTATCCACCTTTGAGCTGGACAGATTTTTCTGGCCCGTGGTTACTGCCGCTGATGTAAGCAGGCCAAAGCCTCACCCTGAGAGTCTGTTCAAGATCCTTGGACTCTGGTCTATGCAGCCAGGTGATGTTGTGTTCATAGGAGACTCCATAGTTGATCAGGAAGCTGCTCATGGAGCTGAAGTCCCTTTCTGGGCATATAAGAATCAAGAACTTCAGGCGAAGATGCTTGTCCCGGATTTCTGGACACTTCGGGAATATGTCCGCAATAATATTTAGAAATAAGGTATCATTTTTTGAGCCTTTTATACGGAGGTAAGATGTTTGTCTTCAGCAACTTTTTAACCGCGATTATCAGTGTGGCAGACACTCTGCTGAGTCTGTATTTCTGGATTGTAATCATTTCAGCTCTGCTTTCCTGGGTTAATCCGGATCCTTACAATCCCATAGTAAGGATACTGCGTAATCTTACTGAGCCTGTTTTTAATCAGGTTCGAAGGCTGATTCCCTTCACAAACATAGGAGGAATTGATCTTTCTCCTGTTGTGGTCTTGATTGCCATCCAGTTTACACGTACATTTCTAATTCAGACCCTTTATCAGATGGTTGCCCGAATGGGCTGATTTTTGGGGGAACATAAAAACTCATGGCAGGTGATCTTATGGATATTTCCAAAATTGATATTCTCAATAAAAAGTTTTCATCTTCCCTTATTGGGTACAGGAAGCAGGATGTTGAGATATTCCTGCATGATCTGGCTGACCATGTAGGCTCTCTGGCAGAGCAGAAAATGGGCTTGGAACGAAATTTAAAAGTTCTTGAAGAAAAATTAGATGAGTATAAAAGTAGAGAACAAATTCTTCAGGATACCCTGGTCACAACACAGAAAATGACAGACGATATAAAAGCTAACGCCCAGAAGCAGGCCAAGCTTATCGTAAAGGAATCTCAGGCCAAGGCGGAAGACATTCTAAGACATGCCCATAAACGTCTGGCCCAGATTCATGAAGATATTTCGGAGTTGAAAAAACAGCGGGCTCACTTTGAAATCAAGCTCAGGTCCATGATTGAATCCCATCTTAAACTTCTTGATTCTCAAGATGAGGATAGTGTACTTCTTGAAGAGGCTGAGTCAAAGTTGAAATTCCTGCAGAAAGGTTAATATTAAATTTTTCTGAGAATTTTTATGGATTTTTTGGAGAAGATAGATGATTCTACATGGAGAGTAAGAATCTTAGTTCAGCCTGGTGCAAAAAACAGTGAAATACAAGGCATTCAGGAAAATCGTCTTAAGGTAAGGATTCAGGCCCGGCCTGTAGAAGGTAAGGCTAACAAAGATCTTTGCAGTTTCTTAGCCCAAGCCATAGGCATCAGGAAGTCTCAGCTTCAGTTAGAAAAGGGGCTTACCAGCAGACAGAAAAGTATCTTAATTTCAGGAGTAAGTGAAGACCTGCGGAAGATCTTCATTAAAAAATATAATCATTTCAACTAAGGAGGGCGTCATGGAGCAATATGAATTGGAGCTGATTGCCAAGTACGGGGAAAGTGATGAAGAGCTTAAGAAGCTTTGGGATGATCATCTGTCTTATGAGAAGATACTCGAAAAGTATGAATCCAAGTCATTTTTAACACCTGTTGAAGACCAGGAAGTTAAAGAACTGAAGAAAAAGAAGCTCACAGGTAAGACCAGGATGCATGCTATTCTCGATAAATATAAAAAGACGGAGGGTTAAGATGGAGCTCACAGGGGCTCAAGTACTTCTGGAAAGTCTCAAGATGGAAGGGGTCCAGCATATTTTTGGTTTTCCTGGAGGGGCTGTTATTGATATTTACCATGAGATTCCCAACTATCCCATTCAGCACTTTCTGGTTCGCCACGAGCAAGGCGCTGTACATGCTGCAGATGGTTATGCCAGGTCTACTGGAAAGACCGGAGTATGTCTGGTAACTTCAGGTCCTGGAGCAACCAATACAGTTACAGGAATTGCGACTGCGTACATGGATTCCATACCCATGGTCATTTTTACTGGACAGGTTCCCACACCCCTTATCGGTAATGATGCTTTTCAAGAGGTTGATATTGTAGGTATTACCAGGCCATGCACCAAGCATAACTACTTAGTGAAAGATATAAATAGTCTGGCCCATACCATTAAGGAGGCCTTTTACATCGCATCCACAGGCAGGCCTGGTCCAGTTCTTGTTGATCTGCCCAAAGACGTGATGCAGGCCAGGGTAAAGTATGATTATCCTGAAAATATAAGTATCAGAAGTTACAATCCCAATTATCTTCCCAATAGAAAGCAGGTCAGGAAAGCTGCCCGCATGATTGCCAAAGCTGAAAGGCCGCTTATCTATGCTGGTGGAGGGGTTATATCTTCCCATGCAGGAGAGGTGCTTACCAGGCTGGCCAGGCGTTATTCAATTCCAGTAACAGCTACTCTGATGGGGCTGGGAGCTTTTCCGGGCAATGACCCATTATGGCTTGGTATGCTGGGGATGCACGGAACGTATGCCGCAAACATGGCGGTAAATAACTCTGATGTGCTTATTTCAGTGGGAGCCAGATTTGATGACAGGGTTACCGGAAAGGTTAATACTTTTGCTCCCAGGGCGAAAATTATTCATGTAGATATTGATCCCACTTCCATTCGAAAAAATGTATCTGTTCATATTCCCATTGTTTCCGACTGCTTAAACGCGCTTGAAGCAATGGAAGAGGAAATGGATGATATTAATGATGTTGAATGGAATGCAAAACACTCAGGCTGGCTCAAGACCACGGGTGACTGGGCAGCGGCCCATCCCCTTAAATATGATAGCAAGCCTGGTTATATCAAACCTCAGTATGTTATGGAAAAGATCTATGAAATAACAGGCGGAGAAGCCATAATATCAACAGAGGTGGGCCAGAACCAGATGTGGGCTGCACAGTTTTATCGCTACCATAATCCCCGGACGCTCCTTACATCAGGTGGTCTGGGCACTATGGGATATGGCTTTCCTGCAGCCATAGGCGCACAGGTGGCGCATCCTGACAAACTGGTTATTGATATTGCTGGAGATGGGTCAATTCAGATGAATATCCAGGAAATGGCCACAGCCATGAGCTATAAACTCCCGGTGAAGATTGTCATATTGAACAATGGTTATCTTGGTATGGTCAGGCAGTGGCAGGAGCTTTTTTATGATAAAAATTATTGTTCCACCTGTCTGCATCTGAACCCGGACTTTGTAAAGCTGGCCCAGGCTTTCGGCGCCGAAGGTTACTTGATAGAAAAAAATGAAGATGTTGTGCCAGTATTGACCAAGGCCTTTTCTTCTTCTTTGCCCTGTATCGTAGATGTCAGGGTTGAGCCTGAAGAAAATGTATATCCAATGGTTCCGGCCGGAGCTTCACTAACAGAAATGCTTTTGGTTTAGGGGG
>PWPY01000012.1 GCA_003558575.1 Desulfonatronovibrio sp. | reverse complement strand
GATTCTATATGCTTTCCCTTATTGATGATCCCAGAGGAAGGACCAGAACTACTGATACCACAAGACGGTTTCAGGCTGCTGATGGTAGCTGGAGTACAACTCGGACAATAGAAGACAAGACAGAAAAAAACAGACTCAAGTTCTCAGCCCAACTGGCCAAGAGGTGGAATGACCTCATACTGCGCGGTGGAATTATCGAGTCCACAGGCGGAGTCGGAATGGATTACTTCTTATGGGATGATCGAATTAAACTTTTTGCTGAAGCCTTTGATCTTGGCTCAGATGACCGGGCTCACCTTAAGGCAGGGGCAAATCTATATTTTCTCCAAAACTTTTATCTCACTGCAGGCTACGATGATTTTATAAGCAGAAACCGCGATAACCGCTCTTTTTTTGGAGGCCTGGGCTTTTATTTTACTGATGAGGATCTCAAATATCTAATGTCCTCAGTACCTGTTGGATCTATGGACTAATGCAGCTGGACCATATGACTGATTCATTGATATCCAGCATTGCTAGAATCTTGATTCACTGCTGAAAACCGTTTATAAGTATTAGTTACCGTAAAGTAACTGTTCACCATGTTCCAGCAAGAAGACCTGGACCCCGGATCTGGTCCGGGGTGACGGTTAAAGCAAGCTGTTACTCTTTACCGTCATTCCGGCGAAAGCCGGAATCCAGTGCCATTGAATAGCCATATTACGTATGTGGTGAATAATTACACCGTAAACACAGTCTAAGGAGGCAATAACATGGAAAAAGTACTTTTTAAGAGTGAAGAAAAAAAACAGACTACAGAGGTATCTGCAATTCTTAGAAAAATTGCAGATAAAGTTGAATCTGGAGAGATTACATTATCCCAGGGCAGTGACAAGGTACACTTGAGCATCCCCAAAACCATTACCTTGGAATTAAAAGTGGAAGAAGAAACCAAATCCGGCAAAGACACCCTGAAAAAATCCCTGGAAATTGAGCTGGAATGGTATGAGGGTGAAGACGGTCAGCCCACTGCCGGAGATGTTAATATTGGATGATTGGTCAATGCTCTATTGCTATAAGTATTTTTTCAGGTTAAACAATTAACAGGTTCCGGACATGAATTCTGTTACATAGTCCGGAACCATTCCACAAACAACTCGTCCTGCGTAATTATTTCATGTGTTACCTTTTTAAGCAGGCTGAAAACTTTTTTCCTTACCAGGCCAGATATGTCTTTTTTAAAAGCCCTTATCATCCATCCCCAACGGGAAGTCAGTACCAAGCTGAGAGAATATCTTGCCAACGAGAAACGCATCAAAATCCTTGGGGAAGCTATCACTTCCTTTGAGGCTCTGGAGCTCCTTGAGAGCATCTCATATGATGTTTTTTTCCTGGGTATTGAGCTTCCCAACGGGGTTGATGGCATTGAGCTTACCCAGATGCTCAATCAGAGAAAGCAGCGGCCTAATATCGTCTTTATAGCTGATGACGAACTAATGGCATACAAGGCATTTGAAGTAGGAGCGACTGACTATCTCATCTGGCCTTTTTCCAGATCCAGAGTAGGCAAGACACTTGAACGACTTAACAGGTTTTCTTCTCAACCCAGAATCGTTGATCGTGATAAGCCTGATAACTCAAGCCAGCAGCAAAACCTTGAAGAAGAAACAGTAAAACTCAACATAAATGATGATGATGAAGATTCCTTTCTTACAGCGTTAAAAAGAGCCTGGAATGTTAACCATACAAGAGTTGAAATTGAAAAATTGCCCATCAACCTTGATGGCAAAATGATATTGGTTCCATATAATCAGATAGTGTTTGTTGAAGCCTATGAAGACTACAGTTTTGTACACACCTCTCAGGAAAAATTCCTCACTTCTTACCGCCTGAAAAATCTTGAAGAAAGACTTAGCAGATACGGATTTTTCAGGGTGCACCGCAAGTACTTGGTCAATTTGGAAATGGTCAATGAAATAGCTTCGCTTCCTGGCAGTAATTTCATGCTGAGAACTGCCGGACGCAAAAAAATTGAACTTCCCATCAGCAGAAGACGCATCAGCGAATTAAAACAGATACTTGGCCTTTGAGTCACAGTGCAAAACCATAAAACCTCTACCTTTCTTGACTCATGAATCCTTCTCGAATTAGTTGTAATCGCCTGTCAGTATCCATTATTCCTCACGCCACCGTTTAACCAGAAGTAATTGCCTTTAGTCGATTAAATATCCAACTTTGTTTTAATTTGCATAAATTGTGGTCATATAAACAAAAGTTGGTAATTTTTTGTCCGTTTGCACTAAACAAGTTTTTTGAAAAAGTCCTATTATACAAACCGTTTGAAATTTCCCAGGCCAAGAAGTGCAAAAACGTTCCGACTTAAAACTCAGCTGACAGGATTCGAGCTTGAGCATTGAGAAGCAGCGGATCAACTGGCTGATTAAAACGGCTTGTTTAACCAGATCAATTGTTGGATATCTTGACATTTTTTTTGTTGAGACAAAGGAGGATTTATTATGGAAGGCAAAGGAGCCCTTGATTCACTGTTGCAGGAAGAGAGAGTTTTTCGACCTCTCCCTCAGATGGTAATAGAGGCCAACATTAATCCCCAGGAATACACTGAAGTAATGAAGAAAACCAAGGATGACTACCTTGACTACTGGGAAGAGGCGGCCAAGGAATTAGACTGGTTTAAAAAATGGGACAAGGTGTTAGATGATTCAGACGCCCCCTTTTACAAATGGTTTACAGGGGCCAAGTGCAATATTGTTTATAATGCTTTAGACAGGCATATAGAAACAGCCAATAAGAATAAGCTGGCTCTCATCTGGGAAGGTGAACCCGGTGATTCAAAAAAAATGACCTATTATGAATTATACCGAGCAGTAAACAAATTTGCCAATGCACTTCGATCTCTTGGCATTAAAAAGGGAGACCGGGTAGTTTTATACCTTCCTCCATTGCCGGAAACCATGATCGCCATGCTGGCTGTGGCCAAGGTCGGGGCTGTTCACAGCATGGTTTTTGCCGGATTTTCAGCTAAGGCCCTTAGAGAACGAATCGATGATGCCCAGGCAAAACTCGTTATTACTGCTGATGGCTTTTACCGCAACGGCCGGGTAATTAACATCAAAAGCATTGTAGATGAAGCCTTGGTTGGCGGATGTGACTGTGTTGATACAGTTGTGGTTGTTCACAGAGCCAACGTTGAAACAGAAATGACTGAGATGCGTGATCTCTGGTACGAAGACCTTGTGCGCAAGGAAAGCCCCATATCAGAAACAGAGGTCATGGATTCTGAAGACATGCTCTTTCTGCTCTATAGCTCAGGTACCACAGGAAAACCCAAGGGTATTGTGCATACTCATGGCGGTTATATGGTTGGAGTTCACCGTTCCCTGACCTGGGTTTTTGATATTAAACCCACGGATATATTCTGGTGCACTGCAGATGCAGGATGGATAACCGGACACAGCTATGTTGTGTATGGCCCCCTTCTGGCAGGAACCACCACTATCATGTTTGAAGGACATCCACTGTACCCGCAGGCTGACAGATTATGGCATATTGTGGCCAGATATGGCGTGAATATTTTCTATACCGCTCCCACACTCATTCGCATGCTCATGCGCTTTGGCGCCCAGTATCCCAAGCAGCATGACCTATCCACCTTGAGATTGTTAGGAACTGTTGGAGAACCCATTAACCCCGAAGCCTGGATGTGGTTCTATAAAAAT
>PWPY01000112.1 GCA_003558575.1 Desulfonatronovibrio sp. | reverse complement strand
GTCTAAGACTGATTACCGGCTTGCCGTTCTGGAGCAGCATAAGCGTTTTGCTTTGCCTATAGCCTGCATTATTCTGGGATTTTTTGCCGTACCTCTTGGAATGAGTTTGCATGGAGTGGGCAGAAACTGGGGCCTGTTTCTGGCTATCATGTGCTTTCTTGTATACTATGCACTGTTTTCCATCGGGTACAGCCTTGGAGAAATGGGCAAAATCTCACTAAGTGCTGCCTTGTGGGGTCCCAATGTTTTTTTTGCTGCTCTTTCTGTAGCAGGGTTTTATTATTTCAGTCAGGGCAGGGAGATTAATCTTAAACAAGTGCTTTCCAAGTTCACCGGGAAAAGGGAAAATGTTAACCATACTCAATAAATATCTGTTGCGTCAGAATATTTATCTGGTTCTGATTATACTTTTTTCAGGGATAGCCATTTATCTGATTGTGGATTTTTTGACCCGCATGAACGCCATTGTTGAATCCGGAGTGGGTCTGGCCACTGCTGTCAGGTATTTTGCGTTCAAAATCCCCCTGATAATTACACAGCTCATGCCAGCCATTTTTATGCTGGCAGTAATTATTCAGATTGCCCTAATGTACAGAAGCAACGAAATGATTGCCCTGGAAAGCAATTCCATTTCATTTTTTAAGCCTGCAATTTTTTTGATATTTTACTCTGTTGCGGTTTTTTTCGTGCTCCTGGCCTTTTCTGAAACCATGGGGATTCGCGGTTATCAGGAAACAAAAACCATCTGGGATGCAGACATCAGACAGAGACAGGTTGAAGACCGAGGGATAGATGACCTCTGGTTTAGAGAAGGACAGACCATTGTTTTTGTAGACCAGGCATGGCCAGACAGGAGTGAAGGCAAGGGCCTTACCATTTATGAAATGGATGGACCTGATACTGTAAAAAGGATAATAAGCGCTCCTGAGTTTAAGGTCTCCCAGGGCAAGTGGATCTTATCCCAGCCGGTCGTTATAAATATGGATGAATTTCAAAGGCACAACCCACCCTCTCTGGACCTATCCCTTGAAACTGAACTTTCATCCTTCTCCATTGTAGCTTCCAGACTTCCTTATGATGCCTTGTCAATATTTACCCTGAGCAGGCTTATCACCCAGCTTAAAGAAAGCGGCTCCAATGTGGAAAGGATGGCCACAGCAAGGCAGAGCAAAGTGGCATACCCTTTTGCCCTTGTGGTTATGACCATCTTGGGGCTGGCTATGGCAACATTAATCAGGAATATTTACGCTCTTGTGATCCTGGCCCTGGTCATTGTATTTTTATACTATACAGTTTATGTGTTCGGGGTAAGCTATGCAGAAGAAGGAATGATTGCTCCTTTCTGGGGGGCCTGGTTAGCGAATATCCTGTTTGGGACTTTAGGACTGGGTCAAATTATCTGGGCAGAAAAGAGCTGACTTTTCAAGGTCTGTTGGGTAAAAAAATATTTACGGCTGAACGGTTTTCTCAATGATTCGTTCCCAGAGCTTATCTTTGCCAAAACTGGTTTTGGATGAAAAAATAACAGGTCCCGATCATAACCCCAAAATGTTAATCCAGGTGTTGCTGATATTGCTCAGCTGTTTTTGTTTGCATTTATCTGCCTTGGTCAAAACTGGAATAAGATCAATATCTATTGATTTTACATACTGGGACAGTTCCAAGTCCATGGCCTGTGGCTCAAGGCGAGAGTCTAACAGAAGGACAACAGCTTTCAGCAAAGTGTTGTCTTCAAGAAATCTCTGGATCAGCTGTCCCCATTTTTCACGTTCTTTTTTGGAGCAACGGGCATAGCCGTATCCAGGCAGATCCACCAGAAAGAAATTTCCAGGCTTGACCCTGAAAAAATTAACGCTTCTGGTTTTTCCCGGGGTGGAGCTGATTTTTGCCAGTTTTTTGCGCCCTCCCAGGGTGTTGATAAGGGAAGATTTCCCAACATTGGATCGGCCAGCCAGGGCAATTTGAGGAAGATCCGTTCCAGAAAGCTGGTCAGGTGTATAAGCTGTTTTTTCAAGTATAAGGTTGTACATAAGTTACTCAAACTAAATAAATTGATCTTTCTTGTAAATAGCTCATTTGCAGGCAGTTATTGCTGTATGGTGGATAATTTAAAACTTGAACAAACTGCTGGGTAAGAACTTTTACAACAAGCTGTTAGATTAAGGAGTTACTATGAAACACCTGATATATGTAGTATTTTTGGTCATGGCCCTTACTTCCTGCAAGAAAGCTGGGGTTGAAGACTACTTTTATCCCAATGAACCTGAGGCGCATATTCAGGAAACTGTCAGGTACAGTGTAACCATTGACAGTAATGATATGGATCCGGACAAAGATTTGCAGACGGTTTTCTACGAAAAAGCAGGTGCAGAATGTTTTGGGCTTGCAGCAAGAAAAGTGATGCGATTGCAGCCTTTCTTAAGGGGAAGCTATGCCCGCTATGAGGACTATTATCAGGATATTTACAATTTCAGTGGCGAGGTTGCTCCCGGTAATGTCCGGCAAAGCGATAATTTGGTTCAGGACTTCAGCTGCACCTTATCCCTGCAGCCCTATTACAGTCTTGCAGGAGAGATAATTTCATTAGAGGAAGAAAGGACTATTGGTGCTGGTAATGACAAAGTAACGATTATCTTCTTTGATCTTTTTCCTGCTGAACTGCCAGCCTACTTCATGATTGGCAGCAGGGTTGAAAAGAATAATCAGAATCTCATCAGCATTTATGGTTCAGGAAAGATTACTCAGGTCCTTGCAGACATATCAAATCATGATGCTCATCTAATGGATGGTGTTTTGGCACAGGGTGTAATCTTAGAAACAAACCATGAGGTCCGCAGTAAAGATCTGATATTTTTGGTTTCCATGGATGTTGAAGTTACCCAGCAAGAAGCACAAGAGATCACTTCCCATGAGGGAACATCATTTACTGATGAAGTATGGGTCAGGCCAGAGGTAAGAAAAACAGATTCAGGACCTCAGGAGATGAAATAGTCATGAACAATACTTTTTCATATGAAGTGCTCGTGGTTAACGGTCCCAACCTTGGTTACATCGGGAAGAGAGACATTAATACGTATGGAAGCCGGAGCATTGAAGAGATTCCGGATATTTTAAATGAGAATTACCCTTCAATGCTGCAGAAGACAAAAATTGATTTTTTTCAGTCCAATGGTGAAGGCCGGATTATAGACAGGCTTGAAAAGGCCTGGCAGGATAAAATATCAGGGATTGTGATTAATCCCGGAGCCTATACCCATACCAGTCTGGCCCTAGCTGACTGTCTGAGCTGGATAAATATTCCTTATGTTGAAGTGCACCTGAGCAATGTCTGGAGCAGAGACAAAATACGTCAGCATAGTCTTACTGCAAAACGCAGCCTGGGCGTGGTTGCCGGTTTTGGTATAATGAGCTATATTTATGGGCTAATGGCCCTTGTTGATCACCTTGATTACCAATAACTCTTGTGGAGGATAAATAATGCTTTCAACTACTGACTTTAGAAAAGGCCTTAAGATTGAAATTGATAATACCCCTTATGAGATAGTTGATTTTCTGCATGTAAAGCCAGGCAAAGGCGGAGCTTTTGTCCGGACCAAGCTCAAGAACATGCTTACTGGTGGAGCTGTGGATCAGACTTTCAGATCTGGTGAAAAAGTCGGCAAGCCAGATATGGAAACCAGGGATATGCAATATCTTTATCATGATGGAAGTGCATATGTGTTTATGGAT
>PWPY01000344.1 GCA_003558575.1 Desulfonatronovibrio sp. | reverse complement strand
CCGACACTGATGAAGCTTTTGTCAAGAAGCTGCCCTCTTCCTGGCAGCAGCAGATAGTGGAACAGGAAAGGCTGGAATCAGGACGGCTCAGGAAAAAGGCGGCAGGCACAGGGGAAGTTATCTTTTTTGACAACTGACGGCCGTATATCCCTGATTGTTTTCAATCAATATGCAGCTGCCTGGAAAACTTAATATTTAAAAGCCAAAGCGAGGAATCAATGACTTATCAAGAGACGTTTCATGATCCGCAGAATATCTTGATGAACGCCCCATTAGGTGTTTTTACCGCAACCCCTGAAGGCCGCTTAATTTCTGCCAACCCTGCGCTGGCTAGAATGCTAGGCTATGATTCACCTCAAAAATTTATTGAATCTGCCGGGGACATCGGCCAGCAGTTATATGCCGATCCATCTGACGGTGAAAAAGTCATACATCTGCTGAAAAAAGACGGTCGGGTCTGCGATCATAAGTGTTCTGTTTTGCGCCGGGATGGTTCAGTGGCCTGGACATCAGTAAATATCAATAAAGTCCGGGACAATAACGGCCGGGTAATCTATTGGCATGGCTTTATCACCGACATTACCCAGTCCAGGCAGACTGAAGAAGCTCTTGTTAAGGCCCGGACGCAGGCAAAATCAGCCATTAAGGCCAAGAGCGAATTTCTGGCCAACATGAGCCATGAAATTAGAACCCCTATCAATGGGATTATGGGCGCCCTGCAAATTCTGGAAAGTTCATGCCTGGACCCTAATCAAAGAGATTTGTTGCAACTTGCTATATCCTCAGCAAAAAGGTTGAATAGACTCTTTTCAGACATTCTTGACCTGACAGCAGTCGAACCCGGCAAGGTGACAACTCAGGAGTCAGAATTCAACCTGGCGGAGCTGTGTGAATCCGTGTCGGATCTATTCGCCTTTGAGGCTGAAAATAAAGGCTTAGATTTTAGACATACCATCAGTGCGGGCATTCCCTCATGTCTCATTGGGGATCAGGCCAGAGTCCGTCAGGTTCTATTCAACCTGGTGGGCAATGCCTTAAAATATACTGATCAGGGACAAGTAAGGCTGAGCATATCCCCTTTGACTCCTTGTCATGAAGGAAGCATTCGGATTCTTTTTACTGTGTCAGATACAGGCATGGGTTTACCTGAAGAAAAACTGGATGATTTGTTCAAGCCTTTTGTTCAGGGGGACAATTCTTATACCCGAAAATATGAGGGAGCTGGACTTGGTTTAGCCATAGTCAAGCGTTTCGTGAACCTCCTGGGGGGAAATATCTCCATAAGCAGCCTGGAGGGACACGGCACTGATGTTTATGTTGCCCTGCCCTTCAGACTGCCTGAGAAAGCTTCAGCTGTCAGACGTCAGGAGTCAAGCCAACTGCTTGACCCTGGAAAGGGACTGCACATCCTTCTGGCAGAGGATGATCCTGTAAATCAATTCGCCACTCAAAAAATGCTGGAAGCTCTGGGTCATACTGTAACCTGTGTTGATAACGGGAGACACGTTCTGGAACTTCTCAAAAATTCGGAGTTTGACTGCGTCGTCATGGACATACGAATGCCGGAAATGAATGGTGACGAGGTCACAAGGATCATCCGCGCATCTGATGACCTTGGTTCTAAAAAAGACATTCACATTATCGCTTTGACAGCGCATGCCATGGTTGGAGACCGGGAAAGGTTTATTGAATCCGGGATGAACAACTATCTGGCGAAACCAGTGAAAATAGAAGATCTTAAAAAGGCCTTTGAAGCATTCACCGGGGAATCTGGGGGTTGATTTTTCAAACACCACTTGTATAGTCTGTTGCCCCTTATGGAAACGCCTGCAAAATAGGAGAATGGACATCAAGCTCTCAGTCTATGACAAGATTTTCAGATTTTTCGTTAGTGAAGCCGGGGGATGTGTCATGGCCGTCACCCATGACCTGCTTTTCTTAAAAACCCTGAAAGGAGCCTTTAAATCACTTGGCCTTGATTCCAGAGGATTTCTGCACAGAAATTCCATGAACAAGGCTGTGGAAGAGGCTAAATCCGCCCTGAAGATCTTCAGCGAAATGGTGTTCTTCATTGAAGCCCGGTCCGAAGCCTCGAGCAATATACCTGCCATAAACAACCTCAAATCTTTTTTTCAGAGCAAATGCAAGCTGATTGTCATTACTGCTGAGACCGAAAGACACAATATAATCTACATGTACGAAATGGGGGCGGACAATGTCATCGTCAAGCCGGTCTCAATCAATTCGCTTATCCAGAAAGTGGCCTTAACTCTGAATCCCAACAATAAGCTGGCCAGACTTGTGGATCAGGCCAGAAATCTTCTTTTAGAAAACAAACTTGACGAGGCCGGGAAGGCTGTACAAAGTATTATCAAACTGAAGCCAGACAGTGCCATCGCCTTCATTCTCAAGGGCGACCTGGCCAGGAAACAGAAGGATTATGCCCAGGCTGAACAATGTTATTTAAAAGCCTGCAGTCACAGCAAGATGTTTCTTGACCCATTAAAAAGGCTGTCCGAACTTTATGCCGAAACCGGCGAAATCAGTAAAAAGCTTGATTACCTCAAGAAACTTGACCGGCTTTCACCTTTGAATTTTCAACGCAAGGTCAATATCGGCCATACCTACCTTGATCTGGACAATCATGAGCAGGCCGTAAAGTATTATGACGAGGCCATCAGGCAGGTCCAGAAACAGGCCTTGGATATGGTCAGTTCAACCATGATGCAGATAGCAGGCCCCCTGGAAAAGAAGGACCCTGAACTAGGCAGCGATTATATTGCCAGAGCCATTGCCAACAAGGGGAGCAGTTTCGGGCGGGAGGACCTCTGGATGATCAATGAAATCGGCATGAGCCTGAGGCATCAGGGCAAGTGGGAACAGTCAGTTGAATATTACAAAAAGGGGACAGGCATCGCCCCCATGGACGGGGGTCTGCATTACAACATGGGCCTGGCTTTTGTTCAGGGCAAAGAGTATTACAAGGCCCTGGATTGTTTTCAGAAGGCCATTGACTTTTCTCCGGACATCCTGAGTCAGTCCCCCAGCGTGCCCTATAATATCGCCAGAACATACCATGCCCTGAAAAGGCGTGAAGAGGCTCTCAAGTACGTCCGGTCAGCCCTGAAGCTCGATCCTGGATTTGAAAGTGCTCTAAAGCTGTTGAGCATTCTAAAGCAGTAAGTTTGTACCATTCCAGGCCTGAATGCACCATAGTCTTTTGCGGTGTGGATTTCATGGCTGAAACCGCAGCTGTTCTGGCAGACCAGAGCCAGCTCATCTTCTCGCCAGATCCTGATGCCACCTGCGTCATGGCCAATATGGCTCCTGCTAGCCTTGTGGAGCAGATCCTGATCAGGCTGAACGCAGGGCAAAGGGTTGTTCCCCTTGCTTATGTCAACTCCTCGGTTGGAGTGAAAGCCCTCTGTGGAAAATTTCAGGGCAGTGCATGCACCTCGTCCAATGCCATACCCATCTTAAAATGGGCCCTGAAACAAGGAGGCCAGGTCCTCTTTCTTCCGGACAAAAACCTTGGCCGGAACACGGCCAGGCTGGCCGGCATTGAAGCCCGGGACATTCAGACTCTGGACATCAGGCAGAGTGGGCGCCTGGTAGACCCAGAACAAACCAGAAACAAGAAATTATTACTCTGGCCTGGAGTCTGCGCTGTTCATTTCAGGTTGAAGGATCAGCACATCAACCAGGCCCTCTTAAATGATTCAACAGCAAAAAT
>PWPY01000124.1 GCA_003558575.1 Desulfonatronovibrio sp. | reverse complement strand
TAATGGTTTCTACAATTTCATAAAAGCGTCTGAACTTTTTGTTGACTGCGATTATTTTTATTCCTGGACTGGTTTTCTGTGACATGGAATTACCTACTTCTGCCAATCTCTGTTGATCCACCAGGACCTGTCAGGTCCGTTGAACCACCAGTCCGTATGGTCAGCCTTAATAATTTTTTCTCCAAGCTCCTGGCCCTCTGCAGTACAAAGCCTTTCAATGGCGCACTCTAACCACTTGGCAGCGTATTTATTCCCAAGGTCCTGTTGCTCCTTGAGGTTAAGAATGAGATCAAGCTGGTCAGCATCCCTGGCAAGACAGGCTTCTTTACTGTCTGTTTCTTCAACCTCTTCAAAAAGAGAAACTACCTGTTCTTCAAGTCCGGTTCCTGATAGCGCATCCTTAAGGGCTCTTTTATCATCAGTCTTGTTATACATGCGGTTGACATAATTCATATCCCCCACTCTGGCTTCATGCAGATCATGAAAAAGACACATAAATACGGTTCTGGCCTGATCAGCCCCGGCCATCCCTGCCAGGACATACCCAATCACTGTCACTCTGAATGAATGCTCAGCCACATTTTCAGATCCACTGCCCAGAAATTGATAACCGGTTCTGGGAGTTCTTTTAAGCATTCCCACTTCATGCAGAAAGTGAGCAACCTTTTCAGAGTTAATTTTCATGTATAAAACTTCCCTCTCAGGTGCGATAGTGAGCGTTTATCTTTATATACTCTTCTGTGAAATCTGAAGCCAGAAGACGAAATGAACCACTTCCTTTTCCAAGATCAATCTCGATCTTTATGTCTGAGTCCTTAAGAAGAGAAGCAAAAACAGTATCCCTGTCCATATCCACAGGATGACCAAAGGAAAAAATCTCAACACCTGCCAGACTTACCTTTACCTTGTTCGGATCAAATTCTGCTCCGCTGCGGCCCAGGGCAGCAATAATCCGCCCCCAATTTGGATCCTGCCCATACATAGCAGTTTTGACCAAAGGTGAGTTGCCCACTGTGGAAGCAGCCAGCTTAGCCTGAGCCTTATCAGCCGCACCCTGAACACAAACCTGCAGGACCTTGGTTCCACCTTCAGCATCTTTAACTATCTGATAGGACAGGTCTGAACAGATCTTATTTAAGGCACCTTCCAGCATCTGTATATCTTTTTGGCCTGAAGACTCAACACCGCTTTCTCCGTTAGCCATGGCCAGGACACAATCATTGGTGCTGGTATCCCCATCGATGGTTAAGGCGTTAAAACTCTGGTCCACTGCCTGGGCAATAAGTTCCTGCCAGCATAGCCTGTTTACCTTGAGATCTGTAAGAATAAAGCCAAGCATGGTCGACATGTTGGGACAGATCATGCCAGCGCCCTTGGCCATACCCCAGAACCTGACCTTGCCTTTCTCAAGCTCAACTTCTGTCTGAGCAGTCTTGGGAAAAGTATCCGTGGTCATTATAGCCCTTGCAGCGTCTTCACCTTTTGATCTGCCCAGATTTTCCACGAGCAGGGAAATATTTTTTTCAAAAAGATGCATTTTTAAATGGTCACCAATGACCCCTGTGGAAGCAGGCAGGATTTCCCTATAATCAATTTGCAGTTTATCTGCGGCAATTTCCAGGGTTTTCAAACAATTGGCAATCCCTTTATCACCGGTACATGCATTGGCCTGGCCCGCATTGACCAGTATAGCCCGGACTGTGCTGGATTTTTTCAGGTTATCTCTGGCTATTAGAACAGGAGCAGCCTGGAAGATATTGGTGGTAAACACACCTGCGCATGCAGCCGGAGTGCTGCTGAAAGTCAAGGCCAGATCGGGCCTGTTCTGGTACTTGAAACCTGCCCCAACTGTTGCCAAGGAAAAACCCTGGGGCAACTTTTCAGAATAGTTCTTTTCCATTAAACTTACCCGCAGCACTTTTTGTGTTTTTTACCGCTGCCACAAGGGCAGGGATCATTTCTGCCTACCTTGGGCTCATCACGCTTTACTGTTTCCGGCTTGGCGTTTTTCGGTTTTTCCGAAGGCCCGCCAAACTTAAGATTCTGCTGTTCTTTGTGTTTGAACTCATCTTCGCTGACCTTTTTCTGAATCCTGAGTCGGGTCAGGGCGCGCAGGGTATTCTCCCTGATTCTATACAGGGTATCCTCAAACATTTCAAAACCCTCGCGCTTATATTCGCGCTTGGGATCACGCTGGCCATAACCCCTTAGACCAATTCCCTGCTTGAGGTGATCCATGTTCAGAAGATGTTCTTTCCAGTTTCGGTCAAGGCTTTCCAGAAGGAAAAATCTGAGCACCTCATTATAGTGGTCACCGGCATCTTCCTGAAGTTGATCCAGATGATCATTCACAGCCTTGAGACTTTCGTCCTTGGCTGGAATCTTATTGTCTTCCATGAGCCGTCCAAGGTTAAATAACTCTTCGAGCTTACCCTTGATTGCGGCTTTGGTATCTTCATCTAAAACTTCTATAGTAGCTTCACCTGCAGGAACATAAACATCGTCCATGACCTCTTCCACTACCTGGTCAATAAGGTCACGCATATCTTCTGAAGTCATTATTTCTCTGCGCTGGGTATAGATAACTTCCCTTTGCTGATTCATGACATCATCAAAGTCCAGAAGCTGTTTTCTGATGTCAAAATTATGGGCTTCAACCCTGGTCTGGGCATTTTCAATGGCCCTGGAAATCATTTTATTTTCAATGGCCTGCCCATCTTCCATACCCAGCTTATCCATAATGCCTGAAATACGTTCTGAACCAAAAAGCCTGAGCAGGGTATCATCTAAGGCCAGATAAAAACGCGACGAACCGGGATCTCCCTGTCTTCCAGCCCTTCCCCTGAGCTGATTATCAATCCGCCTGCTTTCATGTCTTTCAGTGCCCAGGATATGTAATCCGCCAAGCTCCCGAACGCCTTCACCAAGAACAATATCTGTTCCTCGGCCAGCCATATTGGTAGCTAAGGTAACTCTGCCCTTTTCACCGGCATGAGCAATGATTTCCGCTTCTTTTTCATGATGTTTGGCATTTAAAACATCGTGGGGAACTTTGGATTTTTTGAGGTACTTGGAGATAACTTCAGATTTTTCAATGGAAGTGGTTCCCACAAGAACGGGCTGACCCTTCTGGTAAAGTTCCTGAATATCATTGGCAATTGCAACGAATTTTTCCTGCTGAGTCTTATAAACAACATCAGGAAAATCCTTCCTGATAAGCGGCTTATGTGAAGGAATCACTATTACATTCAGATCATAAATTTCTTTGAATTCCACTGCCTCAGTATCAGCAGTACCAGTCATGCCTGCCAGTTTTTCATACATGCGGAAATAATTCTGAAAAGTAATGGAGGCCAGGGTCTGGTTTTCAGCTTCAACTTTGACATGTTCCTTGGCTTCTAAGGCCTGGTGCAGTCCATCACTGAACCTCCTGCCCTCCATGAGCCTGCCGGTAAACTCATCAACAATGATCACCTTACCTTCCTTGACAATATAATCAACATCTCTGGTAAAAAGTTGGTGAGCCTTTAATGCCTGCAGGATATGATGCTGAAAAGTAATATTTTCAGGGTCAAAAAGGTTTTCTATGCCCAGGATGTCTTCAACCTTTTGCACACCTTCATCAGTCAGGGCTGCGGTTTTGGCCTTTTCATCAATTGTAAAATCCTGCTCTTTCTTCAGGCGCGGGATAATTGTATTAATGCGGGTATACTGGGAAGAAGAATCCTCAGCAGGCCCAGATATGATCAGAGGGGTTCTGGCTTCGTCAATAAGAATAGAATCAACTTCATCCACAATGCCGAAATTTAAGTCTCGCTGAACCAGCTGATGAGGATAGAATTTCATATTATCACGGAGATAATCAAATCCAAACTCATTGTTCGTCCCGTAAGTAACATCAGCTGCATATGATTTTTTACGCTCTTCATCGCTCAGGCCGTGGACAATTACGCCCACCTCAAGTCCCAGAAAGTTGTAGAGTTTGCCCATCCATTCAGCATCACGACTGGCTAAGTAATCATTGACTGTGACAATATGCACTCCCTTTCCAGTGAGGGCATTTAGAACTACCGGCAATGTGGCAACCAGGGTTTTACCTTCACCGGTTATCATTTCTGCAATATTGCCTTCGTGTAGCGCAATGCCGCCCATGAGCTGAACATCAAAGTGGCGCATTTCAAGAACTCTTTTGGAAGCTTCCCTGACAACGGCAAATACATGAGGCAGGAGATCTTCCAGAGATGCACCCTTTGCCACTTCAGCTTTCCAGGCTGCAATTTTTTCAGGCAATTCAGAATCACTGAGATTCTGAATTTCACTCTCCATGGAGTTTATTCTTTCCACCATTGGAGTAAGTTTTTTTAAATATCTTTCGTTTTTACTGCCAAAAAGCTTTTTTACATAATCAAACATCTTTACTTCCTTATCAGACCGTTGAAAAAAACCTTATTAGTTAAATAATTTCCATCCGGAAAGTCTTTCTTTGCGGATGCTGAAATAGTTGGTTTTCTTTGCGGAAACCAAATAGAATGCCTGCTACTCTTCCCAGGCTTCGAGTACACTTATTTCATTGTTCAGAGGGTCAATTTTGCCGAGTCTCAATTGAAAATTCTGGCCCAGCCTGGTTTTGCCTCCAAAAATTTCATGTCCGGCCCGGACCATCATCAGCTCATCCGGCAAAGACAATACTATTACTGGTCCGCTATTTTCCACGACTACACCCCGCCATGTCATTTTTTTACTATTCTGTTTAAAGTAAACCAGCTTCCAGTATCTCGGCCGAAATCTCTGGACCTGGGAGACCTGGCTGATCCTGGCATTAAGCCCTGGCAGCATTTCATCCATTTCCCCCCGGGTCATGGCGGGTTTCTGATTCTGCAGAAATTCAATAATCTGAAACTGATTAATCAAATCCGTGTATCTTCTCAAGGGAGAAGTAACTGGTGTATAGCACTTTACTCCAAGGGCACGATGGGGCTTGGGTGATGTTTCGGTCAGGGTAGCCCCCAAAGATCTGATTACCTGATAAATTTCCTGAGGTTTTGTCCATACACCGCAATAGTCCCTGGGCAGGGCAATATCCTGAGTTCGGTAATACAGAGCAATGTCCCTGGCAGCTGACCATGATGCCATCAGGGAATTGGCCAGGATCATGAATTCGGAAACAATGAGCTGAGCTTTGGGGCACGGCGGCTTACTGCTGATCTGCACTTTTATATTCTGGCCACTCTTATCAAGACTGACCTCAGGGTCTTTCTGCTCAATAACGACCGCTCCCTGTTCAAGCCTTTTCCTGCGCAGAGCACAGGCCAGCTCAAAGGCATTTACAAGATAAGACGGGCCTGTGGAGCCAAGTTCACCTTCAACATATTCATAGGTGAGGTTGGAATCTATCTCCACCCATTTCCTGCTAATGTTCAAATCAAGGACCTGGGCATTTTCGTCTAATTCCACCTGAACAACCATGGCTGGCCTTGGTTGACCCTTAATCAAACTGAAAATGTCTTCAGCCATGACCCTGGGCAGCATATTGCTGGTTCCTTCGGGGAGGTACAGACTGGTTGTTCTAAAAGCAACCGCTTTATCCAAAGGACTGCCCATCTCCCAGAGCATTGCTGGACAGGCCAGGGCAAGAGTCAGTTTAAAATTACCCTCCCCTGCTTCAACTATAAAGGCGTCATCAATATCCCTGGTGGTCTCAGAGTCAATGCTTACAAGACCCTGTATCTCAGGGCTTTGAACCTGTTCTTCAAAACTTTTACAAATGTTAGAAATCTGATCCTGGTGCTCATTTTCCCAAGAATCATCCCAGACATAATCAGCCTGGTCTAACAAAAAATTATAATGAGGAGGAAATACTCCCCAGATTCTACCAAGTATAAAGGCCAGATTCTGATCCTGAGGAAGTCCGGTGGTTATCTTGGTCCAGACATCCTGTGTTTCTGAATCATCAGGGTATTTGACCCTGATTTTAATGAGTTTTTCAAGCTTTGCAGCTATTTCACTATCTTCAATTTCTGGGGAAGAGCCACCTTTAATCTTATATTCCCAAAGCGCCTTGAAAAAATCTCTTCCAATACTGATCAGGCGTTCCTTTTCTCTGAGGACTCTTTCCTGCTCAATCCTGTTTTGGACTACATCTTCAGGAAAAACTTCAAAAAAGGGCGGATTAAACTTAAAGTAAGCCCTGGCCTGAAGCATTGTCCTGCCCAGAGCTGCCACCTGATCAGCATCAGGTTCATTCCAGATAAGCCCGGCAAACCAGGTTACTTTGGCCTGATCAATTTCTCCCTGGGCCATTTCCCAGACTTCCAGAACCTTAATTTTTTCCTGCTCAGTAGATCTTTTTCTGTTGTGCTCCTTTAGAAGCCCGGTAATTTCTTCTCTGGACAAAGCCTGGGGATATGCCGGCCCGGTCCATGACAATATTCTGGACAGGGCAAGTTTTATTTCCCGCTGATTGATATTCAGGGCTCTGATCCTTGAACCCTGTACCTCCTCGACAAAAGCCAGTGTCGGCTGATTGTTCTGCAGGTACTCAATTATCAGTCCAGGCCTCATTTCCTCCCTGATTTGTTCTTTTTTATTCACTTAATATATATTTTGCTAAAGGTTATTCTTTTAATTCTTTGTCTGTTCATCACTAAAGGGTATAAATTTTTCTGGAAGTAAGTTTTATTGTAAACAGTTACTTTTTTTGAATCCCTGCAAGCCGGTAATTAATGCCTGAAAGATCTCTGTCCGGTAAATACCATTGCTACCTGAGGTGTAGCTTCATTCACTGCTTCAATCACTTCCATATCTCTGATGGAACCTCCTGGCTGGGCAATGGCTGTAACCCCCTGGGCTATGCACAAATCTACTCCGTCCCTGAAAGGAAAAAAACCATCAGAAACCAGAACGGAACCCTGGAGTCCTGCTTTTTCCCTGTCGGTTTCAGCCATTATTTCACTAAGGTCTTCCCTGGCCTTATTGTCATCAAGAGCCCTTTGCCTGAGCTGGTAAATGGACTCCTTGTTTCGTTCAAAGGCAAGGAGGTCTGCATACTTGGTCCGGGCCTTACTGATGGTCAGGTCAACGCACCCAACTCTGTCCTGTTCACCCGTGCCTATGCCCACTGTACTGCCGTTCTTGGCAAAAATGACTGAATTGGATGTAACTCCTGCTTCAACAGCCCAGGCAAATATAAGATCATCCATTTCCCTGGTATCGGGTTTCCGGGCCATAACCTGCTGATTGTCTTTTTGGGCCTTGGCAGGAATAAAATCTTCAGGCCCTAGTATCCTGTTGCGAAAAGAAAACTGTACGATAAATCCGCCATCATTTAATGACTTGATGTCCAGAAATGGTCTGCCAGCAATCTCCTGGAGATTTTCAATACCGGGTATCTTCAGAATACGCAGGTTTTTTTTGGCCTGAAGAATCTCAAGGGCGCCTGATTCAAAATCAGGCGCTGCAACCACTTCAAGATAGTTAGCAGCCATAAACTGGGCAGACTGCCTGTCCAGAGGTCTGTTAACAACAATGGCCCCACCAAAGGCAGCGATCCTGTCTGAAAAAAATGCCTTTTCCACGGCTGCACCAAGTCCATCATCTGACCAGGCTGCGCCACACGGATTATTATGCTTAAGAATTACCGCAGCAGGCTTCTTAGATAAATACTGAAGTATATTCAGACCGTTATCAACATCTGTCAAGTTAGTCTTCCCAGGATGCTTGCCCGCCTGGATCATATTTTCTTCAGTAAGAGATGATACCAGTCCCAGCCCTCCAGACCTGAAACTTACGCCTCCCTGCTCAAAACCACCCTGAACAGGTTCGTACAGTGCTGCGGGCTGATCAGGATTTTCTCCATATCTAAGACCTTTTTCCTGTCCGTCTATGGTCCATGTCCTTTTTCTGAACTTTATTTCTTTATCACCCATCCTGATACTCATTTCTTGCGGAAACTCATCTTTCAAGATATTCTTATACATGCTTTTCAGGTCACTCATAAACTGTTCTCCATTATTGATGAATATTTTTATTAAGCAGAACTGTTGACAGGCCGGTTAAAAAAGATTTGAACACCCCTCATCCAGTTAGCAGTGTGTTGAAAAAGCCTTTATCAGGCAGTCTGTTAGAAAATGGAATTAGCACAGGCCAGAATCAGGGGCAAATACTTTGACCCATGCTGAAAAAGACAACTATCCACATAATTCTGACAAGACTTATTATAACTTTTTTAAAGATCACTTAATAGATAGACTGTGTACTCAGGAAGATAACTAATGGAAAAAATTCTTAAAAAATTGGCAGACCAGCTCAACAGCTTAGATGAAGCATCACTTATCAATCTATGGGATAAATATTATGAAAAGGTCCAGAGCTTTACCCCCAGCAGGGAATGGGAAGAGGACATCCTTATTTTATCCCTTATTCAGTCTGTAAGGTGGAAAAACCAGCTTTTTAATCATTGCCTTGCACAACCACAGGGCCAGGGTAATGAGCAGGAGAGCAGTTTGGAAAAAAATCAATCAATCAGGCCAGTTCCCAGGAGCAAGGACAAAAAGCCCGCCAAGGTGCTCAGCTTCAGGCCTAAGGAGTGAGGACATACCGTATAGAAGGTAGTAATAATAACGAATGTTTTCCACAAAATTTACAGCTTCAAAACCTCTGGTATATCCTCTGGGCAAGGTTTCAAAATATTTCCTGTAACTTAAAAGGGGATATATTTCCTTTAATTCTGCCCAGCTCAAGCTGTCTACTCCCTTTCTCTCAGCCAGCTCCATGGCGTCATAAAGATGACCTAAGCCCTGATTATAAGCTGCCAGGGTAAAAAACCATCTATCCCAGCCCACAGCCCCTGTTTCGTCAACCCGTTCCATAATAAAATCCAAATATTTTGCACCGCCCATAATGCTTTGATCTGGATCAAGCCTGTTGCTGACTCCCAGAAAGTCAGCAGTATCCAGAGTCAGCTGCACAAGCCCCCTGACGCCTGTTCTGCTTTCTGCTTCTGCATCAAAGTGTGATTCCTGATAAATCAGGGCCACCAGCAGGATGGGGTCAAGGTTAAACTCCTGGGCGGCCTGGGCTATAGTTTCCTTGTAAAGGGGAAGATAACGGTCAATGGCCCTGAAAAAATGTCGCATCTGATAACTGTCGCTTTTTAAAGGAAAAAAACCGAAATATTTATCCTTAAGAGAAATAAAATAGGGGTCATCTGCAATATTATCCCAGAATTCCTGGAATTTTTTATCCATATCTTTATATCTGGAACTCCAGAGCCAGGCGTATTCATATTCTGTATCAAAAGAGTAAGTTTTGTGAACCTCTGGATAAAAACCATTCCATAAGCTCAGATTAAGTTCATCTATCAGGCCAAATCTATGCTCTCGGTTGGACAAAAGGTTGAAAAAATCCTGTCCCGCATCCATTACATTGGTTACTTGAATGGTGCATTTCATGCGTCTTTCAAGCTCATTGATTTTTTGGCTGAAGACAAATCTTCCCGGGACCACCGCATCCGAGGAGCAGAGATCGCTCATGCTCCTTAAGGGGTAACGCCACTGGTTGTGTGCAAGCACGATCCTGTTTTTCATATAGCCAGGTCCTCTGACAACATTACTCCAGGAGTTATCTGGAGCAAGAGGACCAGTTAGAAGCAGATTCCCCTTCCCAGCTTGAAGCTTGTCCAACCCTTCCAGCAAACTGTCCACCTTGATCCAGAGCGGTTTAAGTCCGTAAGTCTCTGAAAAATAACCTACCAGTTCTTTTTCAAAACCTGGTCCATACGGTGACATATGAGAATTTATCCTCTCGGAATCAACATAATAAACGCGCAAAACCTCATCTGACCAGTAATTATTATGGTAGTAAATATATCCTGCCACAAGACATATTTGAATAAAAAACAAAAAGAACAACAAGTTCTTTTGCTTTCTTGTTTTTAATTTGCTGCTATTTTCCATTATAGATCACCATCTATGGTGAAAGTCACATGATTTAGCTATCTTACACACCAGTTGATCAGAAAACCACTGTAAAATATATGCTCTGCCTCAAAAAAAGGCAAACTTTTATTTGGTTTCAATTCGGAAAGTCATTCCTTAGCGCATATTGAAAATTCCTCGCTTCCCAGTGAAAACTATTTGACTCATTAATTGACTTTGTATCCTCCGTATTTTAGAAATTAAGGCTATTTGCAAAAAACTGAGGACTTTTGGAGGTACTCATGTCCAATATGATTGTTTTTGGAACTCAATGGGGAGATGAAGGTAAAGGTAAGATTGTAGATATTCTCACTGAAGAAGCAGACATGATTGTTCGCTTTCAGGGAGGAAACAATGCTGGCCATACACTGGTAACAGGCAACAAAAAATTTATCCTGCACCTCATACCTTCTGGAATTCTCCATTCCAATAAAATATGCCTCATAGGCAACGGTGTTGTTCTTGATCCTGAGGTATTCTGCACAGAGATTGATAAGCTTGGTGAATCTGGAGTCAATATTTCCCCTGAAAGGCTTTTGATCAGCAAAAAAACTCATCTGATTATGTCTTATCATAAAGAACTGGACCAGGCCAGGGAAATGGCCAAATCAGGCAAAGACAAAATTGGAACTACGGGCAGAGGCATTGGTCCGTGTTATGAAGATAAAATGGCCAGAATAGGAATAAGGGCTGGAGACCTCCAGAATCTGGACCTGGTCTGGGAAAAAATCAACAAGGCCTTAGTTGAAAAAAATTCCCTCCTGGAAAAACTTTACAATCAGAGCCCCGTAGATCCAGTAAAGGTATTTGATCAGATTAAACCTTATGCCAAGAGATTAGTTCCCTTTCTGGCGGATGTTTCCCAAAAAATACAGGAAGCCGGAAATAACGGACAGACCGTTCTTTTTGAGGGAGCCCAGGGAGTACAGCTTGATATAGATCATGGAACATATCCCTTTGTTACTTCATCCAATACAGTTACTGGCAACGCCTCTGCAGGATCAGGTTATTTTTATGACATGAAAAAAGTAATCGCTGTGGTCAAGGCTTATACTACACGAGTTGGCCAGGGACCTTTTCCCACGGAACTAAACAATGAACAGGGCGAACACATGCAAAATATGGGAGCTGAATTTGGTTCCACAACAGGACGCAGGCGCAGATGCGGATGGATTGATCTGGTTATTCTGCGGGAGGCGGTTCGCTTGTGTGGTCCTACAGAAATCGCCCTGACCAAGCTGGACGTTTTAAGTGGATTGGAAACCATCAGAGTCTGTACCGGTTATGAGTATAAGGGAAAAATTGTTCAGCACCCACCTCAGGAAGAAAATGCCATGGCTGCGGTAAAACCGGTTTATGAGGATTTTCCCGGTTGGACTGAAGACATTTCCAAAATTTCATCTTGGGATGAAATGCCTGAGAACGCCCGCAAATACGTGCAGCTCATAGAAAAATATCTCAACATTAAAATATCAATAATATCGGTTGGTCCTGATCGTAACCAGACCATAAGAATCATGAAAAACTGATAAAATATGGTTAACAGCGTGTTGAACTTTTTGCAGCTACGCAGCAATTGGGAGATTTTCAACACCCAGTTAACAGGAGATTCAGGCAGCGAAACCTGGCTGTCCCACTATACTTTACATGTGGAATAATCCGACATTAAGTTCGCAATCAAGAATTGCCCTGCTCATAGACAGGCTTGTTTCTTGTCCACCCAATTGTCTGCTTTTGGAGGGAGGAACCAGAAATGAAAGAAGAGAGCTTGCCCTTTACTGGGCCATGTCCCTTAACTGTCGAGCAAATCCTGGTCCTTGCGGCCAATGTCCTCCCTGTGTTCAGATTCAGGGTCATGAATTCAGGGACATGTTTCACATGGAAGAAGGCAAAAAGGTTAAAATAGAAGAAATTAGAGATCTAAGACCTGTTTTTTCTCAGAAACCTCATTTTTCCTACAGGCTCATCATCATAGAAGAATGTCAGGGCTTAGGATCTGCTCCTGCCAATGCCCTTTTAAAATCTCTTGAAGAACCCAAGCCGGGCAACAGTTTTATCCTCCTTGCTCCTCAAAGAGAAAATCTTTTTTCAACCCTTGTCTCCAGAAGCTTTGTCCTTACTCTTAATCGGAGTACTTCTTATACCCAGGACGATGAGACAGAAGAGTTATTCCGCGAGCTGTCCGGCTTTGTCCGCACTGGAAGAGGCTGGCTCACCAGAACCATGAAAAAGGGTGGAGTGGATCAGGCTATGGCCCAGAAAGTAATTCTTAGATGCAGACACGAACTTATTCAGGCCATGATAAAAAATGAACCCTCAAACCTTTTTTCTGCCCTTTCTCCGGAAATGAAATACCAGGTAATGATGATACTGAGAAAGGCTGAAGATTCCATAAGTTTTAACGTCAGAATTGATCTGGCAATGGAGTGGCTTGCTGTCAGTATCTGGAAAAATCTCAACAGAGGTAAAAATGTTTACAGAAAGTGATATCTACCTGTTCAAACAGGGCAGACATTTCAGGCTTTATGAGCATCTTGGTGCACAAGTCATAACTCACGGCGGGGTCAGAGGAGTGTATTTCGGAGTATGGGCTCCCAATGCCAGATCAGTATCCGTTATGGGAGACTTCAACTACTGGAATCCTGATGAGCATAGACTGAACCCCAGGACCGACGGCTCAGGTATCTGGGAAGGATTTGTAGCTCAGGCCATGCCAGGCCATAATTATAAATTCCATGTCCAGTCCAGATTTAATGACTACCGTGCAGACAAGGGAGACCCTTTTGCCTTTTTCTGGGAAACATCTCCCACGACCGCATCAAAAATCTGGAAAATGGACTACCAGTGGAAAGATCAAGACTGGATGCAAAAAAGAGGAAAAATAAATGCCCTGGACCAGCCGACAGCCATCTATGAAATGCATCTTGGGTCCTGGAGAAGGGATCCAGCTGATCCCCACAGGTTTCTGAGCTATATAGAACTGGCCCAGATACTGCCTGGATATCTCAAGGAAATGGGCTATACTCATGTGGAATTTCTGCCAGTATGTGAGCATCCTTTTTATGGGTCATGGGGATACCAGTGTCTCGGCTTTTTTGCTCCCACGAGCAGATATGGCACGCCCCAGGAATTCATGTATCTTATAGACGCTTTGCATCAGGAGGAGATAGGAGTTATTCTGGACTGGGTTCCATCTCATTATCCTACAGATGAGTACGGACTGGGATATTTTGACGGAACGCATCTGTATGAACATATGGACCCCAGAAAAGGATTTCATCCTGACTGGAAAAGTTTTATTTTCAATTATGGAAGAAACGAGGTGGTCAATTTTCTTATCAGCAGCGCCATGTTCTGGTTAGACAAGTATCATATAGACGGGTTCAGATTGGATGCTGTGGCCTCCATGCTCTACTTGGACTATTCAAGGGAAGAAGGAAAATGGATTCCCAATGAATACGGCGGCAATGAAAACCTTGATGCCATAGAATTTCTCAAGATCCTGAATTCCGCCATTTATCAGAATTATCCGGACGTTCAAACCTTTGCTGAAGAATCTACTTCGTGGCCCATGGTTTCCAGGCCAACCTATGTGGGAGGTCTGGGTTTCGGCTATAAATGGAATATGGGATGGATGAATGATACCCTGTCCTATATGGAAAAGGATCCTGTTTACAGAAAATACTATCATAACAAAATGACCTTCAGCATCTGGTATGCGTACTCGGAAAACTTTGTCCTGCCCCTTTCCCATGATGAGGTTGTTCATGGAAAAGGTTCTCTTGTCAATAAAATGCCTGGTGATGACTGGCAAAAATTTGCAGGATTAAGGCTTTTATTAGGATACATGTATGCCCATCCTGGGAAAAAACTTACCTTTATGGGCTCAGAGATTGGCCAGCGGACTGAATGGGATCATGATAAAAGTCTTGACTGGCATCTTCTTGATTACCAGGAGCATCAGAAACTCCAATACTGGATGAAAGCCCTGAATTATTTCTATCAGAATCATCCTGAGCTTTTTGAACTTGATTTCAAACAGGAAGGTTTTTCCTGGATTGACTGTAATGATGCAGACAACAGCATCTTATCTTTTCTTCGTTTTGACAAAAACAAAAAGCCTTTATTGATTGCAGCCAATTTTACACCAGTAGTTAGACCGCATCACAGGCTTGGCGTGCCCGTACCAGGATTATGGACAGAAGTGCTTAACAGTGATCACCATGATTTTGGAGGGTCAAATTTCCTCAATCATAACCAGATCAGATCTGTTCATGAAAGCCTGCACGGATTCCCTTATTCAGCCTCGATCAACATTCCACCTCTGGGCATTGTATTTCTGGAGGCCGAATAGATGGCGATGACCAGACGATCAGGAATTCTCCTGCACGTTTCATCTCTGCCTTCTGAGTTCGGCATTGGGGATTTGGGAC
>PWPY01000008.1 GCA_003558575.1 Desulfonatronovibrio sp. | reverse complement strand
CTGCCCATAACAATCAGGCTGGTAAAGGGTGCTTACTGGGATTATGAAACCGTAATTGCTAAACAAAACGGCTGGAGGATTCCAGTATATACCATTAAGGCTGAAACAGATGCAGCCTTTGAAAGACAGTCCAGAAAGATTCTGGAAAACAGTGATATCTGTTATTATGCCTGCGGTTCACATAATATCAGGTCCATCTCAGCAGTGATGGAAACAGCCATTGAGCTTGGTGTGCCTGAAGAAAGATATGAATTCCAGGTGCTTTATGGCATGGCAGAGCCTGTGCGTAAAGGTTTGCTTAATGTTGCCAAAAGGGTTCGTCTCTATTCCCCATACGGAGAAATCTTGCCTGGCATGGCCTATCTGGTACGCAGACTCTTAGAAAATACTGCTAATGAATCCTTTCTGCGTCAAAGTTTTGCAGAAGACTTGGATACTGATCTTCTTCTCGAGGATCCTCTCGTTACAGCAGCGAGAGAGGCAGAATCCAGGAAAAAATCTGAAAAGCCTGCAGGAGAAGTTCCTGAATTTGTAAATGAGAGTTTTGCTGACTTTACCTTAGAAACAGAGCGCAATGCTTTTCCTGAAGCTATAGCCAAAGTCAGAAAAGAGATGGGAGGAGATTATCCTCTGATTATTAATAATAAGGAAGTATTTACAGATGATAAGTTGACCACTGTAAATCCGGCTGATCCGGATGAAGTCATTGGACATATGTGCCAGGCTTCCACAAAGGAAGTTGACATGGCTATGGAGGGTGCACGTCAGGCCCTGCCCATGTGGAGGGATTTGAGCCCCCAGGACCGGGCTAACTATTTATTCAAAGCCGCTGATATAGCCAGGAAAGATATATTCAATCTTTCTGCCTGGCAGGTTCTGGAGGTTGGAAAGCAATGGAATCAGGCGCATGCAGATGTTGGAGAAGCCATTGATTTTATGGAATATTATGCCAGGGATATGTTAAGACTTGGTCAGCCCCGGCGTATGGGCCGTGCGCCAGGTGAGCTTAATCACCTGTTTTATCAGTCCAAGGGAATTGCTGCTGTCATATCGCCGTGGAACTTTCCTCTGGCTATCAGCTGCGGTATGACATCCGCCGCCATGGTAACCGGCAATTGTGTATTGTACAAGCCTGCTGGGGTGGCTTCAGCCATTGGATATGGGCTGGCTGATATTTACAGAAAAGCCGGAATCCCGGATGGAGTATTCCACTTTATTCCGGGAAGAGGCAGGATAATTGGAGATTATATAGTAGAACATCCAGACATCAGCCTCATAGCCTTTACAGGATCCATGGAAGTGGGTCTGAGGATTGTAAACAAAGCTTCAGTTGTCCAGCAGGGTCAACAGCAGGTTAAGCGGGTCATTGCTGAGATGGGCGGCAAAAATGCCATAATCATAGATGATGATGCTGATTTAGATGAAGCTGTACTGGAAGTTGTATATTCAGCTTACGGTTTTCAGGGACAGAAGTGTTCTGCCTGTTCCAGAGTTATTGTCCTGGAAAATATTTATGATAAGTTTATCACCAGGTTAGTAGAAGCTGCCAAGTCCATAAAGATTGGTCCAGCTGAAGATCCTGCCAATTATATGGGACCTGTGGTGGATAAGTCTGCCCAGGAAAAGATTAAGGAATATATTGAACTGGGCCGTAAAGAAGGCAATATTTTGTTAAGTACGGATGTTCCGGAAAAAGGTTATTATGTTCCATTAACCATAGTTGATGGCCTTACGCCGGAACACAGGCTTGCCCAGGAGGAAATTTTTGGTCCGGTTCTATCTGTTATGAAGGCCAGGGATTTTGATCAGGCCATTGACTGGGCTAACTCCACCCAGTTTGCCCTTACTGGAGCAGTTTTCAGTCGCAGTCCAAGCAATTTAGAAAAGGCCAGGAAAAACTTCAGGGTAGGGAATCTTTATCTTAACCGGGGAAGTACTGGTGCACTGGTTGAACGCCAGCCTTTTGGCGGTTTTAAAATGTCAGGTGTTGGCTCCAAAACCGGTGGTCCTGATTATCTGATCCAGTTCCTTGATCCAAGATGTGTTACTGAAAATACCATGCGCCGGGGTTTTGCACCCATAGAAAAGGATGATGACTGGGTAGAATAGTTCTTAGTCATGTAATGTTATTGTAAAAGAAAATCCCCGGGACTCCGGGGATTTTCTTTTTGGCGGCTTTGAATATTTGACTGCAGACAATAATGGGGATATTTAGTCTGGTTTTGTGATTTTATCGATTTTTGTTTGTTTTTCAGTTTATAGCTGTTCATCGTGTTATTGTAACAGCCTGCATTCTGATTGGTTTTCTTTTGCTGCAAACTCCCGGCGTGAGCCCTTAAGTCAAAATCATTAATCTGTTCATGTGCTTAGAACATCGTGCTCATTCCATGATTTTGACTAACGTGCTCATGGCCGGTCAAACAGTGCAGCAATGGCGAAAACCAGTCAGAATGCAGGCTATGACTTAAGCCATACAGTGTGGATACTTGGGAAATAAAACTAGTTATTCTATTGAGCCTCAACCTTAAATTTTGATTAACGGAGTCTTTGTAATGGCCGTCAAGGAGCTTGCCAAAGGATATGAGCCTGAGGGTGTTGAAAAAAAATGGATAGATTACTGGGAAAGCAATAAAAGTTTTACTCCTGATACCAGGGAAAAAGATCAGACATACTCCATTGTGATCCCTCCACCAAATGTAACCGGGACATTGCACATGGGTCATGCCTTGAACCTGACCCTTCAGGATATTCTCTGCCGTTTTCATCGCCAGAAAGGTTATGATGTCCTCTGGGTTCCAGGCACAGACCATGCTGGTATTGCCACCCAAAATGTTGTGGAAAAGGCTTTGGCCACAGAGGGAAAATCCAGAGAAGATCTGGGTCGGGAAAAGTTTGTGGAACGGGTCTGGGAATGGAAAGAGGAATACGGAGACAAAATCCTTAATCAGGTGAGAAGGATCGGAGCCTCGGTTGACTGGACCAGGCTCAGATTCACCATGGACGAAGGTCTGTCTAAAGCTGTGCGTGAGGTTTTTGTCAGGCTTTATGAAGAAGGACTTATTTATCAGGGCAACTATATCATTAACTGGTGTGTGCGCTGTCATACAGCTCTGTCTGATCTGGAAGTGGAGCATGGAGAAGTGGACGGGCATCTGCACCATCTGCGTTACCCCTTAGAGGATGGTTCTGCAGAGGTTGTAGTGGCTACCACCAGGCCTGAGACCATGCTCGGGGATACAGCTGTGGCTGTAAATCCCCAAGACCAACGCTTTAACCATCTAATTGGAAAAAACGTTATCCTTCCCATTCTGGGCCGCAAAATTCCCGTTATTGGCGATGAGTATGTGGATATGGAATTTGGTACTGGCTGCCTTAAAGTGACTCCAGCCCATGATCCCAATGATTTTGATCTTGGCCGCAAGCATGGATTGGATACTGTTCAGGTTATCGATGATATGGGTAAAATGACAGAAGAATCCGGTGAACTATTTCATGGTCAGGATCGTGTTGAATGCCGTAAAAATATTTTAAAGGTTCTGGAAGAACAGGGAGCCCTTGAAGGCATTACTGATCACAAACACAGTGTTGGGCATTGTTATCGCTGTAATTCTGTTGTGGAGCCGTATGTTTCCAAACAGTGGTTTGTTAAGGTTGGCCCCCTTGCCAAAAAGGCCAGGGACGCAGTGGCTGACAAGGAAACTATGATTTTCCCTGTACATTGGGAAAAGACATATTTTGAATGGATGGACAATATCCGGGACTGGTGCATTTCCCG
>PWPY01000005.1 GCA_003558575.1 Desulfonatronovibrio sp. | reverse complement strand
TATTCAAAGGACCGGTTACAAGTGCCTGAGCAAAGTCTTTTTCTAAAAGGCCACAGGCCAGATTTAAACTTGTTCCGGCTGCAAAGCCACCAGAGGAATCACCTCTTCCAGGAATGTATGTCTGGCCATCTATGGATGGAGGCTGGAACAGATATATTCCAGGGTCGGCATCTTTAATAGAACGTGGATTATCAATTCTTTTCCAGAATCTGGACCGTCCGAAATTCTGAGCATGATAGTCCAGAATATTTTCCGGGCCAATAATCAGAAGAGGATGCTTAGAAGATATATTTTCAAGATCAGCTGAAAATAAAAGCTCAGGTCCCAATCCTGCGGGATCGCCCATAGTATAGAGCAAACCTGGCATAAAACTATTCTTTGGGAGAAAGGATCATGCAATCTTCAAAAAAAAGACAGCCGTCCTGGTCACAATACCCGCCCTGGGCTCTGGCAAAACAGTCAAAATTTCCTTCGTGACGTTGAATCATTCTCACAGCATCAATCTTGGTTATTACAAAAGGGATCTTTATATTCTGTTCTTTGGCCAATTGTCTTATTTCTTTCATTTTCATTGTGTTACTCCTTTAATCGAGTAGTTGTGATGCTGACAGGCGGTGTTCTTCAATACCCTGTTAAATAGTGTCTGGCTTGCTTTTCTTTCTGCCCAAGCCAAGTTTCTGATAACTCTTTACATAAAGCTCAGCTGATTTCTTCCAGGAAAAATCAGCTTTCATCCCCCTTAATTGTAAGTTCATCCATGCCTCTTTGTCATCAAATACTTCAAGGGCCTGATCTATGGCTTTTAAAAGATCCTGGGATGTGGAATTCTTAAAAATAAAGCCTGTGGAATTCTTTTCAGGATAAGGAACAATGGTATCCTTGAGGCCACCTACAGCAGTGGCAATGGGCGGTGTTCCATACCTGAGACTGTACATCTGAGTCAAACCACAAGGTTCATATCTGGAGGGCATAAGAAAAATATCAGCCCCTGCCTGGATTTTATGAGCCATTTCTTCGGTATACCCGACAATACCTGAAACATTGTCTGGATAAAGCTCAACTAAGTTCATCAGTTGGGCCTCATATTCTGAGTCTCCCTCGCCAAGGATCACTATGCCAATATTTCTCTTTACAAGAGTGGGGATAATTTCCAGAAGAAGATCGATTCCCTTCTGACTGCGAAGCCTTCCTATAAAACCCAGAACAGGTCTGTTCAGCATTTCCGAGGGTAGACAGAGATTGTCAATGAGATCTTTCTTGCAGGTCTTTTTACCCTGAGGAGAGGTAGCTGAGTAGTTGGCCTCCAGGAACTTATCCTGTTCAGGATTCCACACGGAATAGTCAGCACCGTTTATTATGCCGGTCATGCTGGATTTCTTTTTCTGAAGAATGCCTTCAAGACCACAGCCAAATTCAGGGGTTACAATCTCTTCAGCATAGGAAGGACTTACTGTTGTCACCATATCAGAATGGGCAATGCCTCCTTTAAGCAGATTAAAGCTGTCATAATATTCTACTCCATCAGGATTCCAGGCCTCATAAGGTAATCCGCAATCCCAGAAAAGTCTTACAGAAAACCTGCCCTGAAATGCCAGGTTGTGTATGGTAAAAACAGTAGAAGTTTCTGCCCAGTAAGGATCTGAAAGTTTTTGATAGTAAATAAAAGAATTTATCAGGGCTGTATGCCAGTCATGGGAGTGGACAATCTGTGGTGGATTTCCAATCTTTTTCATGAGAGCCATGGCAGCACGACAGAAGAAGATGAATCTTTCGCAGTTATCAAAATAGTCACCTTTGTGAGTGCAATAATAATATCTGCGGTCAAAATACTCTCCCCGGTCAATGAAATAAACCGGCATCCCGTGAAAGCTGGCCCGAAATACATCAGCACTTATATCAGGCCATGGATAGCCAACTTTAAGGTCTTCATACATAAGATGCGGACTGAAATCCCGGGTGGAAATCCTTCCGTACATGGGAGTAATAACGCTGACCTTATACCCCATTTTATACAGGGTCAGGGGAAGAACCCCCAGTACATCAGCAAGTCCTCCTGTCTTGGAGAAAGGATAAATCTCTGAAGCAACAAAGTAGATATCAGGCTTAAACTCCATACTTCCTCAGCTTATTTAAAAATTTATCTAATAGGGTATTCAGATTTATTGAAAAATCAGTTTTATATGGAAAGTCTTTCTTTCCATATGCTGAATCTATCGGTTTTCTTTCGGGAAACCAGGAATTTTCTCTTTTGACAAGGGAACCATACAATTATGAGGAGACGTATCTTAATACGTTGACAAATAATAGTGCAGACCAGCACCGCCAAAAGAAAAAAGAACTGTTTCCAGATGAAAACTGATTAAGCTTAATGAACAGCTATTAAGCGCAGTAACAAAAAAAAATCAAGACAAACACTCAAAAAGTGAAAAATTTATCTGTCATTAATATAACTCTGTCCCTCATACTTTTTCTGCTGCTCTTCTAAGTAACTTGAAGCGTATTGGCAATAAAACCAAGTTTTTACGGTTTTGTCATACAGATTGCTTCGGTCGCTTAGGCTCCCTCGCAATGACAGGTTTTGCGTAACTTCACCTGTGACATATTAGTTGTTATTGCGAGCGAGTCTTTTTACCCTGAATACACGCAGTGTAGGCGCAGCCATTCAACTGGGGCGAGCGCGGCAATCCTTGTTGCGAGCAAAGCGAAGCAATCTCAGCTTAAGGCAAATTAAAAATTACTTAGAGGTTTGGTCCCGGGCCGCCCGGGTGAAACGCTATTAAATAAAACGGTCAATCTTGAATCATTAGATAGCACATTCCCCAAAGGGCGCTCATTTCCGGATCAGGTGAATTACAGATCTTTTCCGGAATCAGCCATTTCCTCTTGCTTAACCTGTGGGCCAAAGTCTGCTGGGCGGATGAAATAAAGTATGGAGCTAATCTGCTGAGTCCTCCGCCAAGGCCAATATTGCTGATCCCGAATACGGAAACAACCTGACTTAAATATAACCCAAGACGATGTCCATACTGTTTCAAAGCCTTAATTGCCATGGGGTTTAACTCTTCAAGACAGGTATCCAGATCTCTTAGAGAGATGATATTTAAGCCATTTGCAAGAACAAGATCATGTAATGCCTTAGCATTAAGCCAGGTTTCAGCGCATCCGGTCTGCCCGCAACCGCATTTCACCTTGCGTCCTGGACCAAGATAAAGATGTCCCAGTTCTGGACCTGCAGGGAGTTTTCCTCGCCATATTCTATTATTTACTACAACGCCTGAACCAAGACCAGTGCCGAGAGTAAAGACCATGGCATCAGTTTCACCTGTCAGGCATCCCTTGAAAATTTCTCCAAGGGCAGCAGCCTGGGCATCATTCTCTAAGGTCACTTCCAAACCAAACCTGTCCAGAAGAAAATTCCTGAGATGGAAATTTTTCAACTCAGGCATATTAGTGGGATTCAGATACGCACCTTTTTGAGTGTCCATGGGGCCTGCACTGGCCAGTCCAATTTTTTGAACTTTGCCGGGGCACTGAGATCTAATATCATTAATAATTGTGATTAATGATTTTTTTGTTCCATCAAGGGTTTTGGGTCTTGAACTGTGAGCTACTCTTCCAGTTAACCCTGAACTATTGATCCAGGTCCCCCTGATATTACTCCCGCCAAGATCAATACAAATAAACATAAATGCCCTGCTTACCTTCTAAGTAACTTGAATCGTTTAAGCAATTAATTCAGATTGTTACGTTTTTGCCCAGGCTGTATAAGAATTCCAGACACTAACCGAGCCTG
>PWPY01000211.1 GCA_003558575.1 Desulfonatronovibrio sp. | reverse complement strand
TTCATCAGGGATTCTTCATCCCTGAAATGAACTCGGGTGTAGTCGAGCATGGCATTACAGGCTGTCTTCAGCTTTTCAGAATCAGGCTGCTCGTTTGTCAGGGCTACCTCGCCGACATTATTGATTAGATCAACCAGTTCCTTATGTTGATCATCCACCATGGATATGCCCACCAGAAAGGATTCGTTCCAGTTAAAAACTTTGGCCATTCGTCCTCCTCAGGTAATCTAAAAAAATCGGGTTAGGGTTTCATGTGACCCAGTAAAGAACAATGATAAGGAATTTACTTTTGTCATTTACTACTCCAAGTTTTGTAAAAAATAGAACATGTCCGCAGCCCTTGTCACCCTTACTGAGAAACTGTTTTTCTTATTTCAACCATACATTTTGCAAATTGCCTTTCCAATTCAGGCAGGAGGATCTTCATCTTATCTAAGTCTTTGCAGTGACCGGCCTTTTCCATCTCTTCAGCTATTTCAGCCATGGCCAGACACCCTGTGTTGCCTGAACTGCCTCTGATTGAATGAGCCTCTCGAGTTGCACTTTCGCTTTCTCCCTGCTCAATAAAATATTTGAGAGATTTTATGTTTTCAGGAATGGATTCGAGATAAGCACTGAGAATTTCATCTCCAAATTCCTGATCATGCCCCAGCCTTAGCATAAGATCATTTTTGTCGAAGATTGGTCTTGAACAGACAAAACCGTTTGTGGTCTCCTGCTTTCCGTTCTTAACTTCTGCCTCGTGTCTTTCTATTCCTGATTCCTGACCTCTGACCTCAGCCACAGGCAGCCATTTTTCCAGAACCCGACCTAACTCTTGGAGATTAACAGGCTTGGCCATATAATCATCCATACCGGCCTCAATACACCTTTCCCGGTCTTCCTGCATGGCTGCGGCGGTCATGGCGATGATGGGAATGCGGAATGATGAGTAATGAATGATGAGGGAATCACTGACATTTTCATTTTTCATCATTCGGCATTCATCATTCATCATTTTTCTTATCTCCCGCGTTGCCTCCAACCCATCCATCTCAGGCATCTGCACGTCCATGAGCACCAGGTCATAGGGTAAAGTTTGCAATGCAAGGACTGCTTCAAGACCATTGCTCACCACATCAGCTCGAAGTCCCATTTTTTCTAAAATACCCAGGGCCACCTGCTGGTTGACCACATTGTCATCGGCTACCAGGATACGTGTTTTTGTGCTGGAAAAGTCCGGGTATCCTGTCCGCCTTTTTGGCTCTTGCGTGTGCTCAGACACCAGGTCTGTACTGCCTGTTTTTGCCAGAACCTTTTCCAGACTGGTACGCAACTCACCGGGCATGACAGGCTTGTCCAGGATCATGTCAAAACCTGCACTTTGCAAACGCTGGGCATCACCTTTCTGCCCGGTTGCTGATGACAGCATTATCAGTTTAATATCCCTTAGTTTTTCATCTTCCTTTATACGCAGTCCCAGTGTTTCTCCGTCCATGTCCGGCATCATCATATCCAGAACAGCCACAACAAAGGGATCGCCATCTGAACAGGCCTGATGCAACATGCTCAAAGCAGAAGATCCATTAGAGGCTTCTTCTGGACGCATACCCCACGAACCAAGACTAATCACAAGTATCTCCCGGTTGGTCGGATTATCATCCACAATAAGAATACGGACCCTCTGCAGGCAAGTTGAGACAGGTTTTTTCTGCTGTTGCTCGTCCTGAATGCTAAGACGCACTGTAAACCAGAATATGCTTCCCTGACCATCTACACTTTCAACACCCACTGTACCGCCCATGAGCTCTGCCAGTTGCTTTGAAATAGCCAGGCCCAGTCCTGTACCACCGAACTTACGAGTAGTGGAAGCATCCACCTGCGAAAAACTTTGAAACAAGTTGCCCTGTTTATCTTCAGGGATTCCTATGCCGGTGTCCCGGACTGTGAAGCGGAGGGGTACTTTTAGCAGGCCAGCATCATATTTCTCTTTATCTTCAATTCCAGCATTCTCTTTCTGTACCCTGATTTCCACCTCTCCACTCTCAGTAAACTTAATTGCATTGCCCACCAGGTTCATAAGGATCTGACGCAGTCGGCCAGGATCTCCCTGCACCATGTTCGGCACACCCGGATCTAAGGAGCAGATAAGCTCCAATCCCTTATTTTCCGCCTTGACCGCCATCATGCCTGAAAAGTCTCTAAGCATGGCTTCCAGGTCAAAATCAATGGTTTCAATATCCAGACGTCCAGCCTCGATTTTAGAAAAATCAAGAATATCATTGATAACTGTCAACAGGGCCCCGGCACTGGAGCGCACAGTCCGGGCATAATGCTGCTGCTTCCTGTCCAGATTGGTATCCATGAGAAGTCCGGTCATACCGATGACCCCGTTCATGGGAGTACGAATCTCATGACTCATATTGGCCAGAAACTGGGATTTAGCAATGTTGGCTGCCTCGGCCTTAATGCGGGCTGCATCAAGTTCTGCGTTTTTGCGCTCAAGACTTTTGGCATTGCGCTGCAATTCTTCCTGAGCCTGTTTTTTCTCTGTAATGTCTCGAATTATGCCAATGGCATGCCACCCTTCATCGATAAGGACAGATGAAAGAGCCAGTTCTACTGGTATTTCCTGACCACTTTTTTTCAGAGCGTAAAGCTCTGTTATCCTGCCTACGGCACTGCCCTTTCCGTTTTTTTGAAATTCAGGAAAAGAGGCCATGAATTTGCTGGTATACCGGAAGGGCATGATCAGTTGATGCAGATCTCGTCCTATAGCTTCATCACGGCTGTACTCCAGAATGTTTTCTGCGGCCGGATTCCAGTAAGATACTACTCCCTGGGCATTCATCATGATTATGGCGTCCTGCGCAGCATCGGTGATGGTCTTCAGACGTGCCTGACTGTTTTGCAGGGCCTCCTGTGTGCGTTTTTGTTCCAACAGATCCCAGGTTATGTCTGCAAAAAAAGAGATTACTTCCAGGTCTTTTTCATCATAATCTACAGGCTTATTGCCCAGACCCATTATTGCAACAATCTTATTATCCCGAATCACCGGAACCACAATCTCACGAATCACACTGGCATGTCCCTCGGGCAGACCTTTTCTGTCCGGAATGGACTTATAATCATTGTGAATAACCGGCTTTTTCTCCCGGACAGCCTCCACCCAGACCCCTGCCTGGTCAATGTCATAGTGCATCTTATTACCAGGCATGTGACACAGTTCATGTAATGACCTGGTTGACCATCTCTGAAGGGAAAGGGTCTTCTGATCTTTTTCAACGAAATGGAAAAATCCTATGCAGCTGTCCACAAATTCTTCGGCGTCATCCAGAACCTTGGTCATAAGCTCATCTAAGGAATGAGATGCTGCGTAATCATACAGCTCCAGCCTCTTCCGGGTCAGCAAATTCGCTGTCTGTTCCCTGCTTACGTCTCTAAACACCAGTACAGCACCAGTGATACTGCCCAATCTATTTTTAATGGGGGAGCAGCTTATCTTGACAGTTATCTTTTTTCCGTGTCTGGATATGAGCACAAACTGCGTTTCCTGCTCCACCATCTGCCCCTGCTGCAAAGCCTGGTACACTGGATTTTCAACCTTTCCGTGGTCTTCAAAGTCTACAACATTGAAAACATCTTCTGCAGGGCGGCCCATAGACTCTTCAAGTGGCCAGCCGGTCAGTCTTTCCGCAGCCGGATTCAGCTTATGTATCCGGCCATTTTTATCGCAGGAAATGACTCCGTCGCCTATGGCATGGAGGGTAGCTGCTGTTTGTTCTGTGCTTTCCAGAAGCTGCATTTCCGAACGCCGCAAGAGAC
>PWPY01000340.1 GCA_003558575.1 Desulfonatronovibrio sp. | reverse complement strand
CTCTTCCGATCTGTTTGGCTCTTTGCCAAAGAATTCAGCCACCTTCTTTTGAACAAGAGGCATCCTGGTCATGCCGCCCACGAGAAGAACCTGGTCCACATCTGAAGCACTCAGGCCCGCGTCAGCCAATGCCTTTTTGCAGGGCGCCTCAGTTCTGTCCACAAGTTCTTCAACGAGTTGTTCAAGTTTACCCCTGGTCAGCTTGATGTTCATATGCTTGGGGCCGTTCTGGTCTGCAGTGATAAATGGCAGGTTAACGTCTGTTTCCATTGTTGTAGAAAGCTCTTTTTTAGCTTTTTCAGCGGCTTCCTTAAGTCTTTGCAGGGCCATGCGGTCCTGGGAAAGGTCGATGCCATTGTCTCTTTTGAACTCACTGACAAGATAGTCCAGGACTTTGTGGTCAAAATCTTCACCACCCAGGAATGTATCACCATTGGTGGACCTTACTTCAACTAAGTTGTCTCCAACCTCAAGAATGGATATATCAAAAGTACCACCACCGAGGTCAAAAACAGCAATTTTTTCATTGGCTTTTTTGTCTGCACCGTAAGCAAGGGAGGCCGCTGTAGGCTCATTAATGATTCTTTTAACTTCAAGCCCTGCAATTTTACCTGCATCCTTGGTAGCCTGGCGCTGACTGTCGTTAAAATAGGCCGGAACAGTGATAACAGCTTCAGTTACCTTTTCTCCAAGGTAGGCTTCTGCATCGCTTTTAAGTTTCTGCAAAAGCATTGCGGAAACTTCAGGTGGACTGTATTTTTTGTCACCGACCTGAATATGAGCATCGCCGCCGCTACCTTCAACAATTTTGTAGGGACAGCTTTTAACCCAGCTTGAAAGGGCCGGATCATTAAACTGTCTTCCCATGAGCCTTTTAAAGGCAAAGATGGTTTTTTCAGAGTTTGTAACTGACTGCCTTTTGGCAATTTCGCCAACCAGCCGTTCCTTATCTGTAAAAGCAACAATGGAAGGAGTTGTCCTCCCTCCTTCTGGATTGCTGATGCATTTTGCTTCCTTGCCTTCCATTACATAAACACAGCTGTTGGTAGTTCCAAGATCAATTCCAATTATTTTTCCCATATTATAAAGCCTCCTTAAAATTGTTATTTTTTTGATTGCTTGTTTATTTAAGTATCAAATGCTGGATGTAAAGATTGTTTGTGAAAATTTTTATTCATTGCACTTTTTGCTGACCATAACCTTGGCCGGACGAAGAAGGCGGTCATTGAGCACGTATCCTTTCTGCATAACCATGCATACACTGCCATGGTCTAAGTCATCGCGTTCTTCCTGGCCCAAGGCTTCATGGAATTCAGGATTAAATTCTTCACCCACCAGTCCAACTTGAACCAGATTGTTTTTTTCCAGAGTCTCCTTGAAAATATTTAGAGTCATTTCTACACCTTGAACCAGGTCTTTGCAGGCTGTATTTTTTCGACCGTGTTCCAAAGCCAGTTCAAGGTTATCCATGACCGGGATAATGTCTTCAACAAAAGAAGAAATTGCGTATTTAAGATAATCTTCCTTTTCTCTGTTGATTCTCTTCTTGTAGTTGTCAGAATCAGCCAAGGCCCGCAGCGCCTTATTTTTTTCTTCATCCAAAAGGGTACATCTCGGGCAGACTTCGTCTTCACACAATACTTTTAATTCATCAAAAGTCAGTTCCACTTCAGGGCGTTGTTCATTATGATCATCTGCTTCCTGATTTGCCTCATCATTTTCCTGGTATTCAAATTCTTCATTTTCCGTTTTATTTCTGTCTTCAGACATATATCCCATCCTCCATTGCGCAGTTTTTCTGTATTTTCCAAGATGATTCAAGTAGTTCTTTAGAAACCATTAACTGGCTGCTAAAAATTTTTTATAAATCACCTGACCCTGAATCCTTTTCATAAATTTCATGGAGAAACTGACTAAGAACTTTTGCGGTCAAGTCAACAGCAGGAATTATTTTTGAGTAATTCATTCTAATGGGGCCGATGATACTAACAGCTCCGATATTGTCGTCTCTTAAACTGTAAGGTGAAGAAATGACTGAAAAATCGCTTAGCTCATCCATTTTCTGTTCCTGCCCCAGGATGATGTTCAGATTTTTTGTCTCAATGGTTTTATCAAGAAGCTTGAGCAGCTTGGATTTCTCTTCCAGCATTCTGAAAAGTTCGCGCATTTTATTGATATCGGATAAGTCATTGCCTTGAAACAGATAGTGAGTACCTTCTACATAAACCTGTCTATTGGTGTCCTCAAAAGATTCTTTAGCGAGTTTCAGGGCGTTTTCATAAAGATTTTCAAATTGTCTTCGCGCATTTTTCATCTGGGCAATGATGCTTGCCCGGACATGAAGAAGAGTTTTACCCTGGAAATGTTCATTGAGGTAATTGCTGAATTTTATCAGGTCATCAGCGGTTATTTCCTTTTCAACACTGATGACCTTGTTTTGAATTATCCCGCCGTCCATAATCAGAATTGACATGATCAGACCAGGTCTGAGCAGTACAAAATCTATCTGCTGCCAGCGGATGAGCTGGTGACTCGGGGTAATGACCAGACTTATCTGACTGGAAAAGGCTGAAAGCATTTTACAGGCCTGGCTCAGGGTTTGAGACAGGTCAGGGCCAACGCTTATAAGAGTAGATTTGATTTTTTCCTGAATTTCAGAAGACAAAGGTTCCATTTCAAGGTTTGAATCCAAGTAGATTCTGAGTCCCTTTGCTGTTGGAATTCTGCCGGCAGAAGTGTGGGGTTGCTCAATGTAGCCTTCATCGGAGAGGTCAGCCATGATATTTCTGATGGAGGCAGGGCTGAGCCTGAGGCTGGAATCCCTGGAAACGGTCCTTGAGCCCACTGGCTGACCAGTGAGGATATAATTTTTGACAATAGTCAGGAGAACATCTGTCTGTCTTTCGTTAAGTTCCATAATTTTTGCCTCATTAGCACTCTGGTTGTTAGAGTGCTAATGAGGTAACAACGCATAAGGGATCTGTCAAGGCAATGCCTGAGGGAATATGGACTTGCACAGGGAGTTGAAGTATGAATTTTTTACAGTCCAGTTGGAAGACTTCAACCTTGGAGAGATATGCCAAATACAGTAATAGCCTATGATCCGGTTTTTCTTAAACACCAGGTTGGTCCTGGGCATCCTGAGAGTCCAGGGCGTTTAGAAGTCGTTGTTAAAGCCCTTGAGAATGACAGTTATTTGTCAGATCTCAAGTGGCACAAGCCCAGGCAGGCAACAGAAGAAGAAATCAGATACAATCATGCCAGATCATATGTAAAGCTTGTACAAGCCAGGGTTGAACAGGGGTTTTCATCCCTGGGGTTTCCAGATACGGGCATTAATTCATGGTCATGGCAGGCAGCTCTGAGTGCTGCGGGCGCTGTTTTGGATGGAGTGGATATGGTTATGCAAAGGAAGGCCGGTAATGTTTTCTGTCCTGTCCGTCCTCCTGGTCATCATGCCCGTTCAGCCATGGGCATGGGTTTTTGTCTTTTCAATAATATTGCCCTTGGCGCCTGGTATGCCTGGGAAAAGTATCAATTAGAAAGAATACTGATTATAGATTGGGATGCTCATCATGGTAACGGGACCCAGGAAGCATTTTATGAATATAAAGAGATATTTTCCTTCAGTATTCATCAGGACATGTGGTACCCATTCACTGGCCATGCCTATGAGACAGGGGAAGGTGCAGGCAGGGGAACAACCATGAATATTCCCCTGCCCGCAGGCACAACCGGTCGGGAGGTAGTTAAAATTTTTACTGAGAAGCTTCTGCCGGCCATGGATAATTACAGGCCTGAACT
>PWPY01000199.1 GCA_003558575.1 Desulfonatronovibrio sp. | reverse complement strand
ATCGGCCCCAGCGGTTCTGGAAAAAGCACCCTTCTGCGAGCTATAAACAGGCTGGAAAGTGTTGATAAGGGAAGGATATCCATTGATGGCCAGGACATTACTCATAAAAAATGTGATATCAATAAAGTACGCATGGAACTTGGCATGGTGTTTCAGAATTTCAACCTGTTTCCCCACAAGTCTGTTCTGCAGAACCTGACAATTGCTCCCATGAAGCTTAAAAAAGTATCAAAAATCACGGCCGAAGAAAACGCAATGCATCTTCTGGAAAAGGTAGGAATCAAAGAAAAGGCAACAGCCTACCCTGCTCAGCTTTCAGGTGGACAACAGCAAAGAGTTGCCATTGCAAGGGCACTGGCCATGAATCCCAAGATAATGCTTTTTGATGAACCCACATCAGCACTTGATCCTGAAATGATCGGGGAAGTCCTGGATGTTATGGTTAATCTGGCACTTGAAGGAATGACAATGGTTGTTGTTACCCATGAAATGGGATTTGCAAGGCAGGTAGGAGACAGGGTTGTTTTTATGGATGAAGGAAAAATTTTAGAAACAGGAACACCAGAACATTTTTTTAAGAGCCCGGAGCATTCACGAACTAAAAAGTTCCTAAGTCAAATTTTGTAATTTTTTATGTGGAAATTTTGATATGGGTATTTAAAAGTCTTGTGATTTTTCAATTTGTATTTTTTGTTTTTTTAGGATAAACTCTTTAAGGAGTTAACTTGATGAAAGCCTTGTGGGCGCCATGGAGAATTGACTATATTCTTGGCCCCAAACCTGATGAATGTGTGTTTTGTCTTCCTCAGGACACTGATGAAGATAGTGATCGTCTTGTTCTGCAGAGAGCAAAACACTGCTTTGTAATTATGAACAAGTTTCCCTATAGCAACGCTCATCTAATGGTAACCCCATACAGACATGTTCAGTGCCTGACAGAACTTGATGTTGATGAAACAAGTGAAATGATGGAGTGGATAAAAAATACAACAGCTATCCTTAAATCAGCTTTCAACCCTCCGGGTATAAACATCGGGCTCAATATTGGTGAGGCAGCAGGAGCCGGGATTAAAGAGCACCTTCACTTTCATCTTGTACCAAGATGGATTGGAGATCATTCCTTTATGGCTGTGATGAGTGAAACAAGTGTAATTCCGGAACATTTACAGTCGACCTATAATAAACTTAAGCCTTTATTTGCAACTTCTATCACATAAGGAGCATTTTAATGAAATATTTGAGAGTGGCCGCTCTGATCCTTTTGTTTTTCTTTTCCATGCTTTTTTTCGTTCAGAATAATGAACTTCTATCTACAACTGTCAGACTTTATCTGGAACTTTTTGGAGCAGAATTTCAAAGCAGAGAAATTCCGTACTATCTCATAGTCCTTTTGGCTTTTGTTGCCGGTGGCTTTATCTCTCTTATCTATCTTCTCGCTGAAAAAATCCGCCTTTCTGGTGAGCTCAAACGGGGCAAGGCCAAAATTAAGGATCTTGAAGAAGAAGTTAATTCATTAAGAAATATGCCCCTTAATGATGATAACTTCAATATGGATTCCAGTGAAAATCAGGAAAGCCGGCCATAATAGGTTTTTAGATTCACAGTATTTTAGTATTTTAATTGATCATAACTATGGCCTTTGCTGGTCTTGATTGCTTTTTGCTGAAAATGCTTGGTACAATCCACTGGTTGTTTTATTCTAAACCAGTGGATTGTTTTATTTTTCATAGTGCACACAAGAATTCTGTCAAACTCTATCCTGTACAAACTTTTCTTCTGGATGGTAAAATCTGATCATGTTTTATTGGCTGCAAAGTCTTAAAAGACGTAAACAGGAAGAAAAAACTGGCTTGGGTCAGACTCATGAAGGTTTTCTACCTCCTTCGCAGGATACTTTTGCGGCCATAGGTGAACTTAGTCGGGTAGTCAGAAATAATCCTGACGCTGTTGAGATATATCTTGCCCTTGGCAATCTGTTTCGTTCTCAGGGAGAAATTGAAAGAGCTATCCAGATCAGGACAAACCTCATAGCCAGACCTCAACTTAATGAGCAGTTCAAGGCCAGAGCCTGGTTTGAATTGGGGATTGACTTCAAAAGGGCCGGCATACACGATCGGGCTCATTCAGCTTTTGAGCAGGCTTACAAACTTACAGGAGATGATCCTGCCGTATTGAAAGAGTTAGCCAGGCTTTATGCTGATACCAATGATTACCAGAAAGCTGCCAAATACTATTCCCTTCTGGGACAGCCCCTGCCTCAAGCCCATTATATGGTTGAAGATGCCAAAAAACATTTTTTAAGTAATGACAAAACACAGGCCTACAAATTGATTCAAAAGGCCATCAAGGTTTACCCAGGTTCAGCAGAAGCCTGGCTTGAAGTCATATGCAGGGACTATCAACTTGGACAATGGAACAACCTTCAGGGAAACCTTAAAAAAGCTCTGGAGAAAGTTGACAATGATTTGAGATTTGTCCTTCTTTAGGGGTTGTTTCAGTATATAAAATGGAGAAATACTGATCCCGGCACTGATTTTATCGATGCAAACTGCTCACAAGTCGTTGTTGATGTTATTAAAAGCATGGATCAAAATCTCATTTTCAGTTATTACTGTTCAATTTTTCTCAAGAGATCAGGTCAAATGGGCAAAGCCAGAGAATGGTTAGAAAAGTCTCTGGTTATGGATCAGGAATTTTGGCCTGCCAGGCTCGAAATCTTGGACATTTCCCAGCAGGAACAGATTATGACTGAATCTTTCAAAACCCAGCTTTCTTTTTTCACACAAAAAGCCAGGATGGTTAAAAGGTTTGTATGCAAGAGGTGTGGCCTTAAAAGGGAAAGATTGTTCTTTTTATGCCCAAGATGCTACAGTTGGCACTCAATATCATTCAGGACTCTTCTTAATGAATAAAACCTGCTGATTAAGGCAGGATGCGATCAGGATAAATGTCTTCTTCACTTAAGCCTTTTAATCTTCCCCAAAATATAAAGCTGACTCCCATGCTGGAACAGTACCTGGGAATTAAACAGGAAAATCCAGGTGCCCTGCTTTTTTTCCGCATGGGTGATTTTTATGAGCTTTTTTTTGAAGATGCTGAAATAGCAGCCAGAGAACTCCAGATTGCCCTTACCTCCAGGAATCCCAACTCAGAAGTTCGTGTTCCCATGTGTGGAGTGCCTCATCATTCATGTGATGAGTATCTCAGGCAACTTCTTGAAAAAGGTTATAAGGTGGCTATCTGCGATCAGGTTGAAGATCCTGGAACATCCAAAGGACTGGTGAAAAGAGCAGTTACCAGGATATTGACTCCAGGAACCGTAGTTGAGGAAAGCAGCCTTAGTGCCAAGGAACATAATTATCTGGCAGCCCTTTTCTGGAACGATTCTCAAAACAGAGGCGCATTGGCCTGGGCAGATTTTTCAACTGGCGAGTGGACAGGACTTCAATTAAGAAATCTTCAGGAAATCTGGCAATGGATATACAAGCTCAACCCTTCAGAGATAATTGCTCCTGACAGATTCCCAGTACCTTCAGAACATCAAAGTCTTAAAAGAAAATTCAATCATGTCCCAGCAGGGTCCTATTTTGATCTCAGATCTGGAACAGAACTGATATTAAAAGATCAGGGCATTGCTTCCCTTGACGTTCTGGATATTCATGACAAACCAGAGCTGGTGCGCGTTTGCGGATCCATTCTCATGTATCTGATTCAGACTCATAAGGGTGAGCTGGGTCATATGTCCTCCTTTTCCCCCATGAATCCTTCAGGTTTTCTGCAATTAGATGAAGTTACTACCCGGAATCTTGAAATCTTTAGAACACTTGGTGGGGATAAGGGGCCAGGGACACTGATTTATGCCTTGGATAAAACCACTACTTCCATGGGAGGAAGGTATCTGGAAAAAAGACTGCACCAACCCTGGAAAGACATGAAAATCATTCAGAAGAATCAGGATATGGTAGAGTTTTTTCTGAATCTTGATCAGTTGCGCTACGCCCTGATCAAGGAATTAAAAAGAGCTTATGACTTAGAGCGCCTTTCCACAAGAATAACCCTGAACAGATGCAATCCCAAAGACATTTCCTCCCTTGGAAAGTCACTGCTCATACTTCCCGAAATCAAAAAACTTCTGGATAAGCAGGATGATCGCCCAGAGCTCCTTGAATCGCTGTGCCGGAATTGGGATAATATGGATGAATTGAGGGAAAGATTAGTAAAAGCCATAAAAGATAACCCCTCTCATTTAGTTACAGAAGGTGGAATTTTTAAAAAAGGCTTTGATCAGGAACTTGACAGGCTTATTGAGCTGACTGATCATGGTCAGGAAAAACTGAAAGGTCTGTTGAAAAAAGAACAGACCAGCAATGATCTTCCTAAATTAAAACTGGGCTACAACAGGGTTTTCGGGCATTATTTTGAGTTATCCAAAGCCTCTGTCCAGTCAGTACCGGATTATTTTGAAAGACGACAAACCCTGGTATCCAGTGAAAGATACGTCACTACAGAGCTTAAGGAGCTGGAAGAAAGTCTTATTACCGCCTCTGACAAGAGAAAATCCAAGGAATATGACCTCTTTACTGAACTTCGGGAATTCATATCTGATCATAATGAGCGACTGAAAAAAATGTCATCACATTTGGCCAGGATTGATTACTGGGTCAGCCTGTCAGAAACAGCCCGCAGATTTGACTGGTCCAAGCCTGTTTTATCCCAGGGCCTTGGCATCAAAATCAAAGCTGCAAGACATCCTTCCATTGAATCCATTCAGGGGCGTTCCAATTATGTTCCCAATGATTTGAATATGGATGATAAAGCCAGAATTCTTCTTATAACTGGCCCTAATATGGCTGGTAAATCTACTGTTCTGAGACAGACAGCGATTATCTGTATCCTGGCTCAGATGGGTTCTTTTGTTCCAGCCAGAACAGCTGAAATTGGTCTTTGTGACCGGATCTTTTCCAGGGTGGGAGCTTCAGACAACCTGGCACAGGGACAAAGCACTTTTATGGTAGAAATGACTGAAACTGCGAGAATCCTGCGTCAGGCCACCAAAAGAAGTCTGATTATACTTGATGAAATCGGTCGCGGAACCAGTACCTTTGATGGCTTGGCCCTGGCCTGGGCAGTAGTGGAAGACCTGACTGGAAAGCATGATGGAATCAGGACTCTGTTTGCCACTCACTATCATGAACTTACTTCTCTGGAATATAAAATTCATTGTTTAAAGAACTACAACATCGCAGTTAAGGAGTGGAAAGGAGATATTGTATTTCTTCGAAAGCTTGTTCCCGGTCCTGCAGATAAAAGTTATGGTATAGAAGTAGCCAGACTGGCCGGCGTACCCAAAAGGGTTGTTAACAGAGCAAAGGAAATTCTTGTAAGACTTGAAAGTCAGGGTTCTAAAAAGCCTGTTCTCAGGGAAACAAAAATGTCTTTACTCTTAGAAAAATATCCGGCAACCAGAAATGCTGAGGTAAAAAAAGTGAGTGATGAATTCAATGAAAAAATGTCTTCAATAAATCCCGAATCCATGACGCCCATTGAGGCCCTTAACACACTCTTTAAATGGAAGTCCCAAATGGAGAAGTCATGAGTAATAGCTTAAGGTTCTGTTCTGTCCTTGTATTGTTATGTGTTTTATGTGTAATTGGCTGCGGGAAAAAAGTATGGCCTGAGCCAGATGATTCACAGGAAAAATTTACTGTTTCCATAAAAAATTATCAGATAATCAATGATGATTGTCTGGATATTTTCGTTGAAATACAAGGTAGACAAAGTAATGTCGCGGGCATGTCCTTAGAACTTGAAGCATCAGACGAACCCTGTCCCACATGTCCTTTTCAGGCAACCACAACTACCTTTATTGAGTCTGGATCTCCATTGGTAAAGCATGAACAGGGACGAATGGTTATCCGTCATTGTGGAATTGACCCTGAAAAACATTACAGGGCAAGACTCAGGGCAAAAAATATTTACTCCATTATTAGAGACGTCACTTCCAACGTCATCCTTATTGAAAAATAGATGGTTAACTTAAACAAATACGTATCATAAAACAACCCATGGAGAGTTTATGCATTATTTTGAATACAGAAACGGAAAATTATTTGCTGAAGATGTCAGCGTGGAAGATTTAGTCAAGGAACACGACACTCCCCTTTATATCTATTCAGCAAAGACATTTAAAAGGCATTTTGAAGCTTTTGACAGCGCATTTGAGGGCATAGATCATTTGACCTGCTATTCTGTGAAGGCCAATTCCAATCTATGCATCCTGAAGATGCTTTCAGAAATGGGCTCTGGTATGGATATTGTTTCTGGAGGAGAGCTATTCAGAGCACTTAAGGCAGGGGTTGATCCCCAGAAAATTGTTTACTCAGGAGTGGGCAAGCGTGAGCATGAAATCAGAGAGGCCCTTATTTCCGATATCCTCATGTTTAATGTGGAATCCAGACAGGAATTGGAAAAAATCAACCAGGTCGCTGTTGAAATGAATACCAAAGCAAGGATAAGCCTGCGCATAAACCCTGATGTTGATCCCAAAACCCATCCCTATATTTCTACTGGGCTTAAGAAAAATAAATTCGGTCTTGATATTGAGCAGGCCCTTGAATCATACAAATTGGCCAGAGATCTTTCCGGTATAGATCCTGTAGGCATTGATTGTCATATTGGATCACAGCTTACAAGCATTGAGCCATTTATTGAGGCTTTGAATAGAATCAAAAAATTTCATCTGCAGCTCAAAGACCTTGGAATAGAGATCAAGTACCTTGATCTTGGAGGGGGACTTGGCATTACTTATGATGAAGAAACTCCGCCTCACCCTGTGGAATTTGGAAAGGCCATCAAGGAAAACCTCAAGGATCTGAACCTGACCCTTATTCTCGAGCCAGGGAGAGTAATTGCCGGTAATGCAGGAATTCTCGTGACCAAAGTTCTTTATACCAAAGAATCCCCCTCAAAGAATTTTATAATAGTGGATGCAGCCATGAATGATCTTCTCAGACCTTCACTTTATGGATCATTTCACCGTATAGAGTGCGCAGAACAAAAAGACGGGCCTGCCAAAATGGCTGATGTTGTGGGACCCATTTGTGAAACAGGAGATTTTCTGGCCCAGGACAGGGAAATTCGAGAAGTGGATCAGGATGAACTTCTCGCTGTTTTTTCCGCAGGAGCTTATGGATTTACCATGTCTTCACAGTATAACTCCAGACCCAGGGGAGCAGAGGTCATTGTTGACGGCGACAAGGTTACTCTGGCCAGGCGCAGAGAGGTTTATTTTGACCTGGTAGACCTTGAAGAACAATGCTTCTAACAGGGTATCAATTCACGACATACGGAATATGGTTATTCAAAGGCACTGGATTCCGGCTTTCGCCGGAATGACGGAAAAGACCAGCGGCCAACTTTATCCGTCACCCCGGACTAGATCCGAGGTCCAGGTCTTCTTATTCGATCTTGCTGAATAGTTACCTAACAGGAAAATAATAATGAAGCTTAATGAACATAAAAGTAAACTGCTGTTTTCAAGGTTTAATATTCCTACTCCATCAGGAGATCTTTTATCGCTGGCCCAGGTGGATGATTATATACCCCCCTTTCCCTATCCAGTGATTATCAAGTCTCAGGTTCTGACCGGAGGCAGGGGCAAGGCAGGAGGCATTAAAAAGGCTGATAGCCCTGTTGAGTTCAGGTCAATTGCCCGGGAAATATTTAGCCTGACCATTAAGAAAGAAATTGTACCATTTGTCCGAGTTGAGCCTGTAGCCCAGATAAAGCGCGAAATATACGTTTCCATTTCAGTGGTCAGGAGTACAGGAAAGTATGCCCTGACCATTGGCAAAGAAGGCGGCGTGGACATTGAATCATCAAGTCCTGACAACCTTATGGTTATGGAAATCGATCCCCTGGTTGGTCTGTGCGATTATCAGATCAGACAGGGATTCTTTCATCTGAGTCCTGAAAGAGGAATGCTTAAAGACTGGGCTGAACTTTTGAAAAATATTTTTAAAGCAGTACAGTATAGTCATCTATTGCTGGCTGAAATCAATCCATTGATTATTACTGAAAATGATCAATTTATGGCCTTGGACGGTAAGGTTGAAATTGATGATAACTTTGTTGATCTTAATGCAGAGCTTGAAGAATACTATACCCCTGAACATTTCAGGTCTCAGGAAGTCAGTGCCAGGCAGGCAGGTTTAAGCTATCATAAGCTCAGTGGTTTTGTAGGTCTGATGGTCAATGGTGCCGGTCTGGCCATGGCAACCATGGACCTGTTGAATTTTTCCAAACTGCCTGTGGCCAACTTCCTTGATCTTGGGGGGGGAGCAAACCAGGAACGCATGGAAAAGGCCCTGAATATTTTGTTTGATGATGAATCCGCCCGGACCATTTTTATTAACATATTCGGTGGCATACTTTCATGTGAAAAAGTAGCTAAGGCATTGTCCGCGGCACTCAAGGGAAGAGCACCATCCAAGCCTATTGTTGTACGTTTTTCCGGTTTCAAATCTAACGAGGCCTTAGAAATAATCAACAGCCTTCCAGCTGATAATATTTATGCTGTCAAAGATCTTACCCAAGCTGTAAGGGTTCTGCAGGATTTGAATCCAGAGCCTGTCACAGGTCTTGACTTTGAACGTCTGGAATTTCCTGTGAATCTCAAAAAATCTGCCCATAAAGCATCAGACATAAATACACCATTTCCAATAGACAGAAACACCAGGGTTCTGGTTCAGGGTATCACCGGCAGGGAAGGCATGATGCATGCCAAAGAAATGCAGGGATATGGAACCAATATTGTGGCTGGAGTAACTCCTTTTAAGGGCGGTACTGATGTTCTGAACATTCCTGTTTACAACAGTGTTGCATCAGCCTGCAGGGATCATAAAATAGATGCTTCCATCGTATTTGTTCCAGCCAGGTTTGCTGTAGATGCCATCCTTGAAGCTGCTTCATGTTCCATTCCCTGGATAGTCTGTATTACCGAAGGAATTCCTCAGCAGGATATGCTTAAGATTCTCCCTGTCATCAAAAGGTCCGGTTCAAGGCTTATAGGACCAAATACACCGGGATTGATTGTTCCCGGGCAGACAAAAATAGGAATCATGCCAGGGTCAATCTTTAAGCCTGGTCCTGTAGCTGTTCTTTCCCGAAGTGGTACTCTGACCTATGAATGCGTGCACAGATTAAGTATGTCTGGCATAGGTCAGTCCCTCTGCGTGGGTATTGGAGGAGATCCCTTTATAGGTCAGGATTTTAATGATATCTGTGACCTTCTCCTTGCTGACCAGTCCTGCCAGGCCCTTCTTGTTCTTGGAGAGATCGGAGGAAGTGCAGAGGAAGATCTGGGTAAAAGGCTCAAAGCAAAAGGCTTTGACAGGCCTGTTTTTGGGTTCATTGCCGGACAGACGGCTCCTCCAGGGAAGACTTTAGGTCATGCCGGTGCCATTCTTGATCCAGCTGAAGGGGGAATAAAGGCAAAACTTCAGGCGATGCATGATTCAGGTATGACTATCTGCCCTGACCTGGCTTCAATGCCAGAACTTGTTGGTAGAGCAGTTAACAAGCAGGATTAAGTGTGCGTGGTCTTAAAATCGTTCTGGTGGGTAAAATACGCAAAGGTTTTCGAAAGGAAGCCTTTGATTTTTATTTGAAAAAAATTAAACCATACACGCAGGTGGATATCCTCACAATTAAGGATGCAAAAAGTGGTGATATCCACTCCCGTATGGAAAAAGAAGGTCAGCTCATATTAGATCGGTTAGAACCAAGAGACTATGCCCTGGCTTTGGATGAAAAGGGAAAATCATTCACTTCAAAAAAGTTTTCCCGAGAGCTTGCCAGGCTTGAGCAGGACCCTGCCAGGATGCCCTGTTTTATCATTGGCGGAGCTTATGGTCTAAGCCAAAGTGTCAAATCAAAATCTGATTTTTTACTCAGCTTTGGTTCCATGACCTTTCCCCATGAACTGGCAGCCATTATGTTAATGGAACAGATCTACCGGGCTCAGACAATTATCCGCGGACATCCCTATCATCATTGACTTATTCTTTTTCCCTCCAGATATCAGCACCAACTCCGGACAATTTTTTTTCCATGCTCTCATAGCCCCTGTCCAAGTGGTAAATCCTCTGAACCTCAGTTTTTCCTCTGGCTCGCAGCCCAGCCAGTACTAAGCTGGCACTGGCCCTGAGATCTGATGCCATAACCGGTGCTCCTGTTAACTGGGCTCCCCCTCTAATCATGGCTGTCTGTCCCGAGAGTTTAATACCAGCACCCATGCGTATGAGTTCAAGGGCATGCATGAATCTATTTTCAAAAATGGTTTCTTTGACCATTCCCGAACCCTGGGATGCACACATAAGCGCCATGATTTGGGCCTGCATATCTGTGGGAAAGCCAGGGTATGGCAGAGTAACCACATCCACACAATTAAGTTCATTGTCAACTTTTACCCTGACACCATTCTTTTGCCTCTCTATAAAAACGCCCATTTCCCGAAGTTTGGCAATGACCGATTCAAGTTCTTCAAAAGGACAATTGGTCAATAAGACATCCCCTTTTGTAATGGCCCCGGCAACCATATATGTGCCAGCCTCAATTCGGTCAGACATGACCCGATAAGTACAACCTGAAAGCTTTGAAACCCCTTCAATTGTAATAACGCTTGTTCCATGGCCCTTTATTTTAGCTCCGCAGGCAATAAGAAAATTGGCCAGATCAACAATCTCCGGTTCCCTTGCGGAATTTTCCAGCACTGTTGTGCCGGAAGCCAGACAGGCTGCCATGAGCAGATTTTCAGTTCCACCTACTGTTGGGAAGTCAAAGATGATATGAGCACCAACAAGTTTGGAGCAGTTCCCGATAATATATCCCGAATCAAGCTCAAATTTTGCCCCCATCTGTTCTAATGCCCTCAAATGAAGATCTACAGGACGTGAACCAATGGCGCATCCTCCAGGCAGGGCTACCTTTGCCTTGCCTATTTTGGCCAGGAGAGGACCAAGGCAGAGAACCGACGCCCTCATGGTTCTTACCAGATCATATGGAGCTTGGAAAGTAAGCTGCCCTGCTCGTATTTCTACATTTTTTTCTTTAAAACCTGACTCACAGCCCAAAAGGGTGAGAAGCTTCAGTGTTGTATGAATATCACGCAGGCCAGGAACATTTTCTAAGGTCACATCTCCTTCAGCCATGAGAGCCGCAAAAAGAATGGGTAGAGCTGCATTTTTGGAACCGCTTATTCTTATCTCCCCTTCAAGCCTCGCACCGCCATTTATTACAAGCTTATCCATTATTCTCTCTTTTAAAACAGTCTGTTAAGATGTAGTGAATAGATACAGTGTTTATATCTCTTTTCCGGATCACATAAAAAATAATTTATAGCCTTTTGCACTCTGATCTGTAAACCTTTTTTCCCTTGACTATAATACCTTTTTTGATGCACAAAAATGATCGTTTTCATATAATCAACCATTGGCTTTTAATATATAAACTGTTCAGGAGATAATAATATGGTCTTTGATGTCCAGAATGAAACTATGCCCCGGGATGAGCTGGAAACCCTGCAGCTCAAGAGACTCAAGTATCTTGTTCAGAAGGTTTTTCATAATGTTCCTTTTTATAATCAAAAATTCCAGGAGATGGGAATCAAGCCCGAAAGCATAAAGTCTCTGTCTGATCTTAAATATCTGCCCTTCACAGAAAAACAGGATCTGCGCAACAATTATCCTTTTGGGCTTTTTGCTGTGCCGAGAGAAAGCGTCGTCAGGGTTCATGCCTCGTCAGGAACCACAGGAAAAGCCACTGTAGTGGGATATACCCAGAGGGATGTTGATAACTGGGCTGGCCTGATGGCCAGGTCATTTGAAGCCTGTGGAGTAACCAGAGCAGACATTGTTCATAATGCTTACGGCTATGGACTGTTCACTGGAGGACTTGGAGCCCATTACGGTGCAGAGGCCCTGGGGGCAACCATTCTGCCTGTTTCAGGTGGTGCCACCAAACGTCAGGTTATGCTCATGAAGGATTTTGGCCCCACTGTAATCTGCTGTACGCCCTCCTACGCATTACATCTCTATGAAACAGCCCTGGCCAATGGAATCAGCATTGATGACCTTAAATTGCGGGTAGGTATTTTTGGTGCTGAGCCATGGACAGATGAAATGCGTCTCGATATTCAGAACAAGCTCAGGCTAAAAGCTCTGGACATATATGGATTATCCGAAATAATGGGACCAGGTGTAGGTATTGAATGCATTGCCGCCCAGGATGGATTGCATATCTGGGAAGACCATTTTCTCATTGAAATTATTGATCCTGTAACAGGAGAGCAGCTCCCAGCCGGGGAAAAAGGCGAACTGGTCATAACCACCCTGACTAAGGAAGCTCAGCCTCTTATCAGATACAGAACCCGTGACATAACCAGGATTAATCCCATTCCATGCAAATGCGGTCGAACCCATTACCGCATAGAAAGGATTACCGGCAGAAGCGATGATATGCTGATCATTAGAGGTGTGAATGTATTTCCTTCACAAATTGAAAGCATTCTCTTAGAAACAGAGGGCCTTTCACCTCACTATCAGTTGATTATTGACCGAAAAGGCTCCATGGACATCTTAGAGGTGCAGGTTGAAGTTGATGAAAAACTTTTTTCTGATGAAATCAAACACCTTCAGAATATGGAAAGAAAAATCATGTCTCATATCAAGGAATTCCTGGGAGTCACCGCTAAGATCACCCTTGTTGAGCCAAGGAGCATTGCCAGATCTGAGGGCAAGGCCCAACGAATCCTCGATAAAAGAAAAATATAGTGCATGGTCCATATAAAATTTCATTTTCTTAACTATGTATATGTAGAGACAAGGCTTTTTGTCTTTGCCAACTATTTATAAATATAAAAGAGGTTAATTATGAAAGTTGAACAGATTTCAATATTTCTGGAAAATCGAGCAGGTCGTCTCGCTGATGTCACCAGAACCCTGTCTGAAGCAGGAGTAAATATAAGGGCTCTGTCTCTGGCAGATACAACAGATTTCGGAATATTGAGACTCATTGTTACAGATCATGAAAAAGCAAAAAAGGCATTGAAGGAAAACGGATTCACTGTAGGAAGGACCAACGTTGTTGCGGCTGAAGTCGAGGATAGACCAGGCGGGCTGCATGATATCCTTTCCATGCTCAGTGAGAACGGAATAAATGTTGAGTATATGTATGCTTTTGTTCAGCAAAGTGGAAAAAATGCTGTTCTCATTTTCCGTTTTGACCGCACTGATGAAGCTATTGAAACTCTGCAAAAAAATGGAATCCGCATAATTCCTGGAAGTGAACTGTACAGTATTTAATTTTCATATGGAAAAGTTCTTTTTCCTTTTGGTGAGTTCAGGATGCAGGCTTTTACAGAGAGATGAAAAATGTGGTGAACAGATACGATTTGTTTACCTTTCATGTAATTTATACTTGACTGTCAGTCACATAACATTTAAACAAATTTCTTTCCAATGGTGGGTGTAGCTCAGTTGGTAGAGCACCTGGTTGTGGCCCAGGTGGCCGTGGGTTCAAGTCCCATCACTCACCCCATAGAAAACACAAAAGGGTTAAGCTCCAAGCTTAACCCTTTTTTATTGGCAGGATGCCAGTTATTTTTCTAATCATGAAATTCTTCTACAGAATTTTTACCATTGCGTTCATCAGCGAGATAATAACATATTCTCCATACATGATAACATGCCCTGTCTAACCAGCGAATGGCATCCAAAAACTCTAAGGCAGTAGATGGCTCCAACCCGCCGCCAACAGTCTGGGTTATGACCTGAGGACGTTCCAGCCTTCGTAGTTCTGCCAACTCCCTGGCTTTTTTCTCCACCCTTTGGATCCAGTCACTGTCTTCTCTACCCTGCAGACCTGACAGTCCAAGATCAATCAATTCTTTTGCAATGCGCACAGCCGGCTGCAGGCTCTCTTTACTTAAATTCTCTCGAACTCCCTGAGGAGGATAAAAGTGAGTAGTTAATCTCAAAAGATGATCCATGGCATGCATCTGGCTCACCCTGTTTTCAGACAATGGTTCTTCATCTGAACCTGCGGGAATTCTAGCAAAAAATTTTCTGGTCTCATCCAGAGCGTCATGGACCTTAGTTACAGAGTGTTCAACATTGTACTGCTTGTTGGCAATACCTGCCCGTATCCCTTCCAGAAGGATCACCCCTGCCTGATTCATGACTCTTCTGGTAGCCTCAAAGGCTACAAAAGGTGCATGCAGCAAAGAATCATCAAGATGTCTGGTAAGTTCCGGGCCTTTATCTGGAAGTATTCTTTCAATGAACCTGGCAAACTCATTGGCAAAAGGTAAAACAACAGCAACTCCAGCCGCAATGAAAAAAGTATGAAAGGCAGCCAGGCTCACTGCCCCTGGATCCAGACCCAGATGTTCCTGCATTAATCTGATTATCCATAGCAGAACTGGCAGAAAAATAACCGCTATGAACCCTGTGCCAAGATTGAAAAGTACATGGGCCAGGGCAGT
>PWPY01000162.1 GCA_003558575.1 Desulfonatronovibrio sp. | reverse complement strand
TGATCCATGAAAGAACCACACCGGATAATATCCACCAGTTGACTACGGAAGGCCCGCCGGCAACTACGCCGAATCCCAGTATACTTCCGACTATGGAGTGAGTTGACGACACCGGCAGGGCTGTCAGGCTGGCAATGAGCACCCAGATGGATGCTGCCATTAGTGCTGAGAACATACCTAAGATCATGATTCTTGGGTCAGCAATCTGCTCTGGGTTGATTATCCCTCTGGTGATGGTGGCTGTGACATGGGAACCAAGAAAGACAGCCCCAATAAATGTAAGCGTACCGGCAATAATAACAGCCTGACGAACAGTGATGGCTCTTGCGCCAACTGCCGAAGCCATGGAATTGGCTACATCATTGGCTCCAAGACTGAAAGCCATGAAAAATCCGGCTGCCATGGACAAATATAAGAAGAGATCAAAAAATTCCACGTGGACTCATCTTCAGGTTAGAGTTAATATTCCACAATATAAAAAAGCTGTAACCAATTTTTATCTGTGACGTATTTGTTACAATAGATCAGTTTTGTCAATAAGTGAACTATTGAACAATATTTTGTCATTTTTGTTTTATTGTTACATAACTGTAACATTTGGTCTGTGAATAATGTAAAACCACCAGTGTGGTGAAAAATTGCCACGTTCGCCACGGTTGAATGGCTGGGCCTGTATTGCGTGCACTCAACAGGGCATAAGAAAACAGGACTGGCTCCAAGATTAAAAAATATACATAACAGATCCGGCAGAGTTTGAATGAAAAATCATCTTAGTGTTTACTTTTTTTCTAACAGCCGGTAAATTTTATTTTTAATATCTGCCAAATGTGTCAGGCTTACAAACGATCAACAAAGGAGTTTATTATGAGAGATGACAAGGCATGGAGCCCGTACTTAGCAGGGGCGTTAAGTGGGCTTGTTTCAGTACTTTCCGTCTGGATTGCGGGGCAGTATTTTGGAGCCTCTACAACTTTTGTTCGTATGGCTGGTATGATTGAAAGTGTGTTTGCTCCTGAAAGAGTTGCTCAGTTAGATTATTTTGTCAGGGTTGCCCCAAGAGTTGACTGGCAATGGATGTTTGTTGTGGGGATACTTGTGGGCTCATTTATTGCTGCTAAAACATCAGGGACTTTCAAGAAACAATGGGTTCCTGATATGTGGCAGGAAAAATTCGGTCTGAGTCCGGTTAAAAGAGGGATCATGGCGTTTTTTGGCGGAGCTATTGCCATGTTCGGGGCTAGGATGGCAGACGGCTGACCCAGTGGTCACGGGTTGAGCGGTACGCTTCAACTTTCTGTCAGTGGTTTAATCTCCCTGGTCTGCTTTTTTGGTGCAGGCATGTACATGGCACATGTGATTTATGGAGGGAGAAAATAAATGAAAATGATAATATTAGGATTGATTACAGGTATTGCTTTTGGGTTTTTACTTCAAAAGGCCAGGGTCATTAGATATGACAAACAGCTCGGTGCCCTGAGATTAATGGATATGACCATTATCAAATTCATGCTTTCTGCAGTAATGGTCAGTATGGTGGGGGTTTACCTGCTTTACGATCTCGGGCTCGTGGAGTTATCCATTAAAACAACAATACTTGGAGCCAATATCGCTGGAGGGATACTTTTTGGCGTTGGATGGGGCATGCTTGGTTATTGTCCTGGAACCTCCCTCGGTGCTGTTGGTGAAGGCAGGTTCGACGCAATATGGGGTATACTGGGTATGATTTTTGGAGCAGGGATATTTGCAGAACTGTATCCAGCGCTTCAGAATACAGTTTATCAATGGGGAAATCTTGGTAAGATTACCATTCCTCAAGTGCTTGGTATAAACCACTGGTTTATTATAGTGCTGTTCATTATCGGCGGGATATTTCTGTTTCGCTGGTTTGAGAAAAAGGGCCTTTAAAGGGAATATGAATCCCGGCTATCCAAATGTGGATAGTCGGGATTTTAATCTTTTTCCCTGAAATGGCAGCCAATGCTCTTCTTATTGCGCATAGCTGCAGTTGTAATGATGTATGCTGCGTGACAGCCATGAAAGAGTTCAACAATTGATTTGGATATAGCTGTTTCCTTGTAGAAATCGTGCAGTCTTTTATTCAGGTTGCGCAGGTCTTCAAAGCCTCTTCTAAGTCTGGGTGAGGTACGGTTGATTCCTACATAATTCCACATGGTATGCTTGATAGTGGCCCAGTCCTGAGCAACAAGAACCGGATCCTCATTCAGTTTTGAGCCCAGAAATTTCCAGTCCGGGACAGATGATCTTATACGCCGGCTGAGTCTGGATTTGTTTTTAAATCTGCTGGAAATGTCTTTAGCAACAGCATGCCCCCAAAGCAGTCCTTCAAGAAGTGATGTACTGGCCAGGCGATTGGCACCATGAATGCCGGTGCATGCGCATTCCCCTGCGGCATAGAGCCTGTCAATCGTAGTCTTGCCTGAAACATCCACCAGTATTCCTCCACAGAAGTAGTGGGCAGCAGGAACAACTGGAATAGGCTCTTTAAGCATGTTGATTCCATTTTCTAAGCATTTTTTATAAATGGTGGGAAATCTCTTGTCCGGATTATCTATGTATCCGCAGGCATCAAGATATACAAAGTCTTCTTTGGTCTTGAGCATTTCATCAACTATGGCCCTGGTGACAATATCTCTGGGGGCCAAGTCTCCCCTGGGATCATAGTCTTTCATAAACGGTTGTCCCTGGGAGTTTGTGAGCACTGCTCCTTCACCGCGCATAGCCTCTGTAATCAAAAATTTTCTTGGTCCTCTGTGAAAGAGAGCTGTTGGGTGGAACTGAACATATTCAAGGTTCATCATTCTCGCCCCTGCACGTTGAGCCATAACAACACCAGAACCAAGGGATGATGATGTATTAGTGGTATTCAGGTATATCTGTCCCATGCCGCCAGTGGCGATCACTGTAAAGTCAGCCAGGACTTTGCGTACATCTCCGCTGGCCTGGTCCAGCATGTAAGCACCAGTACACTGGTTGGTCAGCTGGTACCGTATTTCCAGTTCTGTAGAATGATGGTGAGTGGTAAGTATGTCGATTGCTGTATGACGGTTGAGAATTGATATGTTGGGGTGAGCAGGAATTTTTTCAAGAAAGGTATCCATTATGCCCCGGCCTGTGTAATCGGCACAATGAAGGATGCGAGCCAGGCTGTGGCCGCCTTCCCTTGTCAGGTCAAAACTGCCGTCATCAAGCCTGGCAAAGGGAACTTTCATTTTTTCAATAAGGATATCTTTTACTACTTCAGGCCCTTTGTGACAAAGATATCTGACCGTACGCAGGTGGTTCTGATTCCATCCTGCCGTGAGCATATCCTTTTCCAGAATTTTGGGATCATCGTTTTTGGCTTTGTAGACGATTCCACCTTGAGCAAGAGCAGTGTTGCCATCGTCAAGGGATTCTCCTGATGAAACAAGTAAAACTTCAAGTCCGGCATCAGCAAGGGTTATAGCCGCGCATGCTCCGGCAATGCCTGAACCAATGACCAGCACCTGAGTGTGAATGGAATCATTCATCAAGAACTTACCTTAAGCATGGTTTCTACAGCAGTTCTGGCAGGGCCCGCCAGATCTTCATTCACTTTGACCATATTGTCCTTATCCAGGTTTTCCAGAGTTTTGGCAAGAAATTCAGGTGTTGTTTTAACCATATTGCTGCAATATCCTGCGCCGAGAGGAAGGATATTTTTGTCAGGATGTTCTTTCTGAAGACGCAAAACCAGGCTGTCTTCAGTGCCTACATATATAGTGCTGCCGGGAGCAGCCTTACTGACAAATGAAATGATTTTAGAAGTT
>PWPY01000298.1 GCA_003558575.1 Desulfonatronovibrio sp. | reverse complement strand
CAGTGGTTCTGGCAAAACCACTCTGATTAACCTGCTGCCAAGATTTTATGAGCACCAAGAGGGTGAGATTATTTTAAATGATCACCCTGTTAAAGATTACACTTTGAAAAGTCTGCGGATGTTCATGGGCATTGTGGCTCAAGATAATTTTCTGTTTAACGCCTCCATTAGAGAAAATATTGCTTATGCCATGGATGATATAGACCAGGAAAAAGTAATTCAAGCAGCCAAAGCAGCCTATGCCCACGATTTTATCTTGGAACTGCCTCAAGGTTATGATACAGTAATCGGCGAAAGGGGAGTAAAGCTTTCAGGAGGACAGAAACAACGGATCACCATAGCCCGGGCACTGCTGAAAAATCCACCGCTGCTCATCCTTGATGAGGCCACCAGTGCCTTAGATACCGAATCTGAGCGTATTGTGCAGCAAGCCCTGGAAAACCTCATGCGGGAGAGAACCAGCATAGTGATAGCTCACAGGTTGTCCACTATCTTGTCTTCAGATCGCATTGTTGTTATGCATAACGGCAAAATCATTGATCAGGGCAGTCATGAAGATCTCCTATATTCTTGCTCTTTGTATCAGCGTTTATATAACATGCAGTTTTCTGACGGCATTGATGAATAGATCCCAAGTTTTTCCATAGTTTTACAAGTAACTTCAAAAAAACTGGAGCCCGGATCAAGTCCGGGGTGACGGTTTAAGCACGTTTTTACTCTTTACCGTCATTCCGGCGAAAGCCGGAATCCAGGTTTTGATGGGTGTAAGTTACTTGTCGGTTTGGTCCCGGGTTCCCGGGTGAAACGCTTACAAGTAACTTGAAGCTTATAAGCAATAAATTCAGAATATTACGGTTTTGCCATACAGATTGCTTCGGTCGCTTAGGCTCCCTCGCAATGACAGGTTTTGCGCAACTACATCTGTGACAGCTTAGTTGTCATTGCGAGGGAGTCTTTTTACCTTGTTGAATACATGCAGTGTAGGCGCAGCCATTCAACCGGGGCGAGCGCAGCAATCCTTGTTGCGAGCAAGGCGAAGCAATCTCGGGCTGAGGCAGTTTTAAAATTACTTGCAGGTTCGGCGGTGTCCGGCACACACTTGTGTAAAGATATTCCCGGCATAAGTATTTTATGACACTTAAAGTGAGTGCCGGGTCCCGGGCGCGCCCGTGAGGAACGCTTATATCTTCTCATCACGTAACAAATATGTTTGTGGAGAGAATCTCAAATAAAGGAATAGCAATGATATCAACTATAACCAGCAACCAGGATGCATACGTAACCAATCCAGCCAAGGCCTCAGATATTTTCCATGTTCTTCCCAGCATGTATTTTTATTCTCGTATGGTGGGGACAGTTTTAAATGCTGCCCGCAAGGCGAGAAAGAAAAAATACCATGGGGATGAATGGATAGAAAGCAGCCTATCTGTTATCAGGCACTTAGAAAAGGTAGACTGCAGGTTTTTTATTCAAGGCAAGAAAAACTTTATTGATCTGGTGGGACCGTGCATTTTTGTAGCCAACCATATGAGCACCCTGGAAACGTTTGCCCTGGGTTCCATTATAAGGCCTCATCGCAAAGTGACCTTTGTGATTAAAGACAGCCTTGTGCGTTATCCTGTATTCAAGCATATCATGCTGTCCAGAAACCCCATTGTGGTCTCCAGAAAAAGTCCCAGAGAGGATTTTAAAGCTGTGATGGAGCAGGGTCAGGAGAAATTGAAAAATGGAGTTTCCATAGTAGTATTTCCCCAGACTTCCCGCACCACAGAGCTTGATCCTGAAAAATTTAACTCCATAGGAATCAAATTAGCCAGAAAATCAGGCCTTCCAGTAATACCTCTGGCTCTTAAAACAGATGCCTGGGGCACTGGATGGCCCTTAAAAGACATTGGCCTGATAAGGCCTGAGCGCATGATTCATTTCAGCTTTGGCCAGCCCATAAAAGTTTCTGGTAATGGCAAAGAAGAACATAAGCAGGTTTTTGAGTTTATTCAGGAAAAGCTTAAGCAATGGAATAAGTAAGGCTTACTTCTCTGTGCTTTCCAGTTCAAAATCCACTTCCAGCCTTTCTAAGTTTACGTCGCGAAGTACCACACGGACTTTCTGGCCCAGATAAAATCTTTTTCCTGTGCGTTTGCCTATTAAGTCCTGTTTCTCAGGTCTGAAATGATAGTAATCATCATGAAGGCTTGAAAGACGGACCATGCCTTCAGCCAGCACATCTTCAAGTTCCACCCAGAATCCGAAATCAGCAAGAGATGAAATCACACCATCGTAACTCTGACCAAGCCTGTCTTTAAGAAAAATAATGGTAGCGCGTTTGAGGATTTCCCGTTCTGCTTTCATGGCCACTCGTTCCAGGGAACTTAAAGACTCGGCAATACTTTTAATACTTTTGAGCTTGGGTTTTTTCTGAGCTTCATCACCCAGAGCATGCTTCAGAGCCCTGTGAACCACAAGGTCTGCGTAGCGTCTGATGGGTGAAGTGAAGTGACAATATGATTTTGATGCCAGACCAAAGTGTCCTTCATTTTCAGGTGAATATTTGGCCTGCATCATGGATCGCAGGACCAGCCGACTTACCAGAAATTCCAGGTCATATTCTTTAGAAATATCAATCAGCTTCTGCAGGTTTTTGGGATCACGGTCTTTGGGAAGTCTGGGTCCAAGGTCAGTATTGGTTAGAAGTTTGAACAAAGAGTCAAGCTTGTCTCTGTCTGCTGGCGGATGAACCCTGTACAAAAATATGGCATCTTTTTTTTCTAAGAATTCGGCTACAGCCTCATTGGCTGCAAGCATGAACTCTTCAACAATCTGATGGGCAAAATTTCTTGTCCTGGCTTTGATTTCCAGGCTGTTGTCCAGGATATTGAGCAAAACTTCCGGCTCAGGAAGATCAAAGTCTATACTTCCGCGCATGCGACGGATTTCTAAGAGCTTTCTGGCTAAAACATCACACTTTTCAAGCATCCTTAGAACAGGTTCAAGATCTTTCTGCACCTCTGCTTCTTTAAGGTAAAGGGCTTTATTGACTTGCGTATAAGTAAGTCTTTCATGACTCTTTATAACTGCTGGATAAAAAGAAGATTTTTGTCTGTGTCCACGAGAGTCAAAGTGCATCTGAGCTACCATCACCAGTCTGGGCACATGTGGATTGAGACTGCACAAGCCATTGGAGAGGTTTTCCGGAAACATGGGTTCTACAGAAAGGGGAAAGTAATAGGAATTCCCTCTGCTTAGAGCTTCACTATCTAACCTTGAACCAGGCTGGATGTAGTGAGAAACATCAGCTATGGCCACATAAAGGATAACTTCGTTACCCTTCTGCTCAACACAAACAGCATCATCAAAATCTTTGGCCTGGGCTCCGTCTATGGTCACAAAAGTCTTATTCCTGAGGTCCTTTCTATCTTTAAAATCATTTTTACCAGGTTCACCAGGAAGCTTTTCGGATTCTTTAAGCACACTAACTGGGAAATCAGTTGGGACTTTATGGTTGAGCTTGACTATCTCTTCCTGAACGCTCAGCTCATGTTCGTGACCCATAATTCTCAAAAGTGATGCTGACCACAGGCCAGATTCCAGCTGTTCTCCTGGCTCTACTATGGCCATTATGTCTTTATCTAAGGAATCTTTTTCTGCTTCAATAATTAGTGAAAAGTCTAATTTGGGATTTGCCGGTCTGGATAAATAAACACCAGGTCCCATGGGTTTGATTATCTTAACAGGCAGGAGTTTTGTAGCTCTTTCTATTATGTTTATGATCCGGCCATCAGGATTTTTTCCTCTTTTGCCGGGCAGGGTGGCAACGAGTATGGTATCACCAT
>PWPY01000117.1 GCA_003558575.1 Desulfonatronovibrio sp. | reverse complement strand
TCCGGAGCAATGCCCGTATCTCAAATTTCCAGTTAATGGAATAATTGGTGATGACCTTCTCCAATCCCTGTTCCAGGCTAATAAGCTGCCCAGGTTTCATAACCAGCAAATACCGGCAGACATGGTCAACAAAGAAAAGAAGGATTACTGCGGATTGGACTACAGACAGTTCAGCCGCTCAGCAACCACTTTCTTTCGTTGCCATGAAAACAGTGTCCCGGATCTGTCCCTTGCTGGGCTGGCCTTACTCGCTTTGATGCATGGCTTCGCCGATGTTACAGGGAGGAAAGAATTCAAAAGATGGGTTTTAAAAAAACCTAAATATGAATTTCACATTCAAAACATTATTAATGATTTTCCAAAGGCCAAGTTAATATATCTATTACGTAATCCTGCTCAGTCTTCCATATCAAGGTCAATAAAACGCAAAAAAAAAGAACATGTAAAAAATGTACAGGCTGGCTTAACCAATGATCAGCTTAGACTAGACAAGCCCGGTGTGAATTTTTCCGACCTGCATGAATGGAAACAGTCCGTTTCAAAAATAAAGTTGTTTCAGAAAAAATATCCATCACAGATACTGATTGTACGTTACGAAGATCTTACACAAAGGCCAAAGGACATTATGACCGAGGTTGCTGTTTTTCTTGGGATTGGCTGGCAGTCATCGCTGCTGACCCCTACTTTCATGGGCAAACCCTGGGCAGGAAACAGCATGAGGGATAAAAAGTTTTCAGCTGTTGAAAAAAACCCTCCCAGGATGATTCCAATACATACACAGTGGCAGGTCCAGAGCATATTGGGCAGAACCATGAATGACTGGGGATACATACCTGAAGTGCAGATCCCGCGAATAAACATTCGAGGTTTTTTTAGTCTGCTTCCAGGCGAAAACTGGAAAACTGCGACAAGGAGCAGAATTTCCTTCATCTTGCGGAACAGGAGTAAACATCAAAGATAAGCTGATGAAAAAGCTTCTGGTTCATATCGGCTATCCCAAAGCCGCAAGCACTTCGGTTCAAAACGGCTTGCTCCTGAATCTCCATAATCAGGGGAAGATCAACTTCATGGGGAGGGCTTTTGAGAGCCGCTTTTTCGGGGAAGTGGAGAGCAAAAAAGAATTCCAGGACCAGCTCAGGCTGATCTATTCCGGAAATGACCATCCGTCCTCTATTGAAAATACGCAAAAGCCCAGACCCATTTCCAGTCTGACCCATGACAGGATCAATGTTTTATCGGAAGGTGGGTTTATTTTAAATGACCGTTTTGAAGACAATTTTGTCATTCCTGAAAGAATTTTCGACTATTTCAGGGATTCGGCAGACTTAATCCAGATCCTGGTCATCATCAGGAACCAGGCAGACCTGATCATGTCCAATTTTGTTCAGCGCTACCAGAAAATTGAGGAAAAAGAACTCGGGGATTACCTTGATGTTCATATAAAAGGTCCCAAAAAGGGAACCGGAGACTTTAAAATATATAACCTTTACAATCTGGTCAGAGAGTATTCCCGGTTTTTTGGGAAAGAGAATATGCATATCCTTTTGTTTGAAGATTATGTTCGAGACAGAGATAGCTTTGTTTCCGGCCTGAGCCAGATCCTTGATGTTAACCCTGAAACAATCCATGACTCCCTTGGTTCGGCCCACCTGAATAAAACGAAGAAAAAACAGGGATTTCATTATCCAAAGAAATTAACCAACATCAAAAGCTTCCGGCTGACCCTGGGTCGCGCCCTGAAAAAGATGGGCATCCACTGGAGATTTTTGATGCAGCATAAGATACCAGATATTACGGAGGCGGAAAAAAAACTGGTTTTTGAGGCCTTCAGGGAAAGCAACCTGAACCTGGCCCGGGAATTCTCACTGGATGAGACCAGGATGAAGAAATATGGTTATTTTTAGGATCAACAATGAACCAGTTCAGGGGATGCAATGAGTATCAAGGGTCTGAATATCCTGGCCGTGGTTCCTGCACGGGGGGGCTCCAAGGGTATACCCCGCAAGAATCTCAGAAAGGTCGGGGGGTTATCCCTTATTGCCCGGGCAGCCAATACTGTAAGGGCCTTGGACTGGATCGATCACGCAGTAATCTCCACTGATGACCTCGAGATGGCAAAGGAAGGCCAAAAATACGGCCTGGACGTCCCTTTCATGAGGCCCGACCATCTGGCGACTGACAAAGCCCTGGGCATAGATGTCTGGAAGCACGCCTGGCTGGCCTGTGAGGATCATTACAATAAAAGGTTTCATGTCTCGGTGAAGCTGGAACCTACCAGTCCCCTGCGCAGACCCGATGATATTGATAAAACGCTCAGGATGGTCATAGACCAGGGGCACCCGGCAGCGGCCACGGTCAGCCCTACGCCTGCCCATTACACTCCGCACAAGACCCTTACTGTGTCCAGGGAAGGGATAATCGGGTTTTACCTTGAGGAGGGAGCAAAGTTCAGCCTTCGCCAGGGCATTCCCAGGTATTACCACCGGAACGGAATATGTTATGCCGCCACCAGAAAGCATGTTGTTGATCTGGGCATGATCATAGACAGAGACACGGCCGCAGTTATAATCCATCGACCAGTGGTCAACATAGACGACATGTTCGACCTGGAGCTTGCCGACTGGCTGATAAAACAGGAGAAAACTCAACAATGATCAGCACCAGTTTTAAGGAGGCTTCAGGTGACAGAGGATAAAATAACTATACGATGAGTCAGGATAGAGGTTATTCTCAATGCTTATTAAAAAATTAAAAAAGATTGAGCCATCCAGCATTTCGCGAACATGTAAATTGAAACTAGAGAATTGGCGAGTGTCCAGGACTCCATTCTACAGGCACTACAAATACAGAGGCAGATTGCCATATAAACCTTTAGACTGGCATACCGTCATCGACTTTGAGTTGGGGATACTCTTCCACAGGATTCCCAAGGTTGCAAATTCATCTTTGCTGGCCAGCATCATGCAGTTGAAAACCGATTCCTCATTGTCCGTTGATCAAAATGAAAAAAGAAGAATCCGACATCAGTTCACAAGACCCTCTGAACTTTCATCCAAAGAAGTATCTAACGTTAGAAAGTTATACAAAGCAGTATTTGTTCGAAACCCTTACTCGAGAGTTCTTTCAGCCTATCTCAGTAAAGTTGCAGGTAAAGTAAGGCTTGGCGAAAAAATAACACTTAATTACCATCGTTTTTTCGGCCCGGATTTTAATAACGGAAAGACCTTCATTGATTTTTGCCGTTTTTTAGAAGAGGGAGGAATTGAGGGGAATAGGCATTGGGCGCCACAGATAGATTTTTTATTTTTTCCTGTTCAGGAATATGACTTTATTGGACGCTTTGAATGCCTGGCAAAAGATTTTGAAAAAATGGTACTTGATTTCACAGACAAAAAAAATAAGAGGACAGTAATAAATGAAGATCCCTCTCATGCCACTAATGCTGATGAAAAAATTTACGCTCATTACACAAGAGAAGCCTATGACATTATAAGCAAACTTTATGACAGGGATTTCCAAGCTTTTGGGTATCAAAAAAGATAAACCGGCAGAACAAGATGGTTTCATGCTTGAAAAGAATAATAAATTCATACTGGCTTAAAATAGCCACCTTGCAAAACAAAGATTTGCAGGGAGATGGTAATGCAAAACTACCTTTTGGGAAACATTAAGTCGGCATGGAGGAATTTTGCTCTAAGAAGCAGTCTGTACACTCCTTTGACCGGCAGGTCATTCGGCCTGAAAGACATCCGCAAAAGCGGGACAGCCTTTTACAAACCAGTCACCCAGCCCTTCGTGCTCATTTCCCAGATTCAAAGGTCCGGCGGCTCACTGCTC
>PWPY01000271.1 GCA_003558575.1 Desulfonatronovibrio sp. | reverse complement strand
GCCAGCATACCCATATAGTCGGCAGAAGCCCGGTCCATGCCTTTGGAAGAAACTGAAACACCGCGAAATATATTCCCCCCTCCGATTACCAGGCCAATTTGAGTACCCAGGGCCAAGGTATCGACAATCTCCTGGGATATGGAAGTTACTATTTCCGGATCAATCCCAAATCCCTGCTTGCCCGCAAGGGCCTCGCCACTGAGTTTAAGCAGCACTCTTTTGTATTTGATTTTGGTCATTGGTGCACCTGGAAAGTATGTGGGTTGTAATGAATCATTTTTTTGGGATAGTCAGCTAAAGACATACGAAAAAAAAGGGCCTGTTAAGGCCCTTTTTGATTATTGGCTGTCTTCACCCAAAGCCATGCGCGTAAAGCGTCCGATCTGAATGTTTTCGCCAAGAACGGCTACAGCTTCATTGAGTAAATCAGTAATGGTTTTGGAATCGTCCTTGATAAAGGGCTGCTCAAGAAGGCAGACTTCCTTGTAGTATTTTTTTATACGGCCTTCTACGATTTTTTCAGCGATATTTTCTGGTTTGCCCTCTTCCTTTGCCTGGTTAAGGAAGATCTGCTTTTCTTTTTCTAACAGTTCCTGAGGCAGCTGGTCAGGGGAGACACAAACTGGTGATGTAGCAGCTACCTGCATGGAAAGATCTTTGGCCAGCTCCTGGAACTTATCGCTTTTGGCCACAAAGTCAGTTTCACATTTAAGTTCAACCAATACGGCTATTTTCCCGTTGGAATGGATATATGAACCTATCCAGCCCTCGGAAGTAGTTCTGTCCGCTCTTTTCTGAGCTTTGGCCAGACCCTTTTCCCTAAGCCAGATCATTGCCTTTTCTTCATCACCTTCTGTTGTCTGCAATGCCTTCTTGCAGTCCATCATGCCAGCACCTGTTCTGTCGCGCAGGCTTTTAACCATTTGTGCGTTAATCATTATTCTTTTTCCTCCAGGGCTTCTGCTTTCTGTTCAACATCCATCTGTTCAGCAGCTGTTTGAGGCTGCTCTGCAGACATATCATCCATGGCGTCTCTTTCTCCAGATTTGGCCTCACCTTCTAAGCAGGCATCAGCAATGCTTCCGGAAAAGAGCTTAATAGCTCTGATGGCGTCATCATTGCCGGGGATGACAAAATCGATCATGTCCGGGTCACAATTGGTATCAACAACTGCTACAATGGGAATGCCCAGTTTGCGGCATTCTTTTACAGCGATGTCTTCTTTTTTGGGATCAATGATAAATGCAGCACCGGGGGTATCTTCCATATCCTTGATTCCGCCAAGATCAGCATTGAGTTTTTTAACTTCACGCTGCATCACAACAATTTCTTTTTTCAGGAAGCGATTGACGCTTCCGTCTTCAAACATGTTCTCCAGACTTTTCAGGCGGTCAATGCTTCCTTTAATGGTCTGGAAGTTAGTCAATGTGCCACCAAGCCAACGGTTGGTGATATGGTACATGCCAACTCTTTCCGCTTCAGTTTTTACAACTTCTCTGGCCTGACGCTTGGTGCCCACAAACAGCACTTTTTTGCCTGAAGCAACAACATCTACAATGAAGTCGTGAGCCTTCTGATAAAGCTTGACAGTCTGCTGTAGATCAATGATATGAATGCCTTTTCTGGAACCAAAAATATAGGGCTTCATTTTTGGATTCCAACGCCTGGTCTGGTGTCCAAAGTGGACGCCAGTCTCAAGCATCTGTTTCATGGATACGTATCCCATAATTCCTCCTTGGGTTTATCCTCCGTCCAGCTGATACCCCTTGCTGTCTGCACATTGCAGGAGCAAAAGGCACCCAATGGGTCGTGCGGACGTGCGATTTAAGAACAGAAATTTTTACGTCAAATATGCTCAGAATGCAAGCTTCTGTTTTAGAAAAAAACAATTTTTTTGAAAACACCCCTTAAATCGCTTGCCAACAAGAGTTCTATGTTATAGTTAGTTTGGTCCTTAAATATTTTTGGAGGTATATAGCAATGAAGAAAGATTTACACCCCAAGCTTTATGATACCAAGGTCAGCTGTTCCTGCGGTTATGAGTTTGAATCAAAATCCAGTGTAGGGGAAGGCATCAACGTAGAAATCTGTTCTCAATGTCATCCATTTTACACCGGACAGCAGAAATTTATTGATACTGCAGGGCGTATCGACAGGTTCAAGAGGAAGTATGGCCAGGCCAATTCTCAGAAAAGTTAGAGCCACCCTCTGATCACGCTTTAAAAGTATTAAGTTTAATTATAAGCATGTACGATAAGTTAGAATCCCTTGAACATGAGTTCATGCAGATTGAAAGTGATCTCAGTGACCCTGAGATCTTTTCAGATCAGGAAAAATACAAAAGACTTTCCAAGTCTCATTCTGATCTTGCGCCCATTGTAGCTGCATTTCGTGAATATAAGGAAGTGCTTGCTCAGATAGAGGAAAATAGTGAACTCCTTAGGGACAGTGATCCGGAAATGAGGGAGTTAGCCGAATCTGAGGATGGCAGGCTGAAAGAGTCAAAGCTTGAGTTTGAAGATAAATTGAAGGTTCTTCTCTTGCCCAAGGATCCCCTTGATGAGAAGAATATTATTCTGGAGATAAGAGCAGGCACAGGTGGTGAAGAGGCTGCCCTGTTTGTCTCAGACCTGTTTCGCATGTATTCCAGGTATGCTGAAAATAATAACTGGAAGGTAGAGCTCATGAGTCTGCATGAAACAGGCACAGGCGGGTTCAAGGAAGTTATTGCTTCTATTTCCGGGAGTTATGTTTACAGCAGGCTGAAATATGAATCAGGGGTTCACAGTGTGCAAAGGGTTCCTGAAACAGAATCCCAGGGCCGGATTCACACTTCTGCAGTGACAGTGGCTATTATGCCGGAAGCTGAAGAGGTCGACTTGAAAATAGATCCCGGTGAAATCAGGGTAGATGTATTCAGGGCTTCAGGACCGGGGGGACAGAGTGTAAATACTACTGACTCAGCCGTTCGTATTACTCATATTCCTACAGGTCTTGTAGTTTCTTGCCAGGATGAGAAATCCCAGCATAAAAACAGGGCCAAGGCCATGAAAGTTTTACGCTCCAGGCTTTTGAGCAACATGGAAGAAGAACAGAAAAAAGAGCTTGATGCCACTCGCAAGGCTCAGGTCGGTTCAGGAGACAGGTCTGAGAGAATAAGGACCTATAACTATCCTCAGGGCAGGGTAAGTGACCACCGTATAAATCTTACCCTTTACAACCTTGACGCTATTCTTGAAGGTCAGTTAGATGATGTAATTGAGCCTCTTGTTCAGACTTTTCAGACGGAAGCCCTGAAAGAGGCTAAAGCTGCTTAGATCAAGTGTCAAAGCCTACTCTGCTCAGCCTTATTAACCATTCTTCATCAATTCTTACAGATGCTGGTGTTGATTCTCCCCGCCTTTCAGCACGCCTTATCATGGCCTTTGTCCTGGGCTGGTCTCAGGAAAAGCTCATATCAAATCATCACTATTGTTTAACTCCCACGCAGAGCAGTAAGTTTACTGCCCTTGTATCCAGAAGAGCTTCTGGTGAGCCATTGGCCTATCTTGTGGGCCGGAAGGAGTTCTATGGTCGCGAGTTTGCTGTTGACAGGAATGTGCTTGTACCCAGGCCTGAAACAGAGCAGATTATAGATCTGGCAGTCAGCAGTTTTGACCACAAGCCAGGCTTGGTTTGTCTCGATATAGGAACCGGTAGTGGAATTCTTGCGGTAAGCATGGCATTAGAAATTCCAGGATGCCAGTGTTTTGGTTGTGATATCAGTATTCCTGCCCTTAAAATTGCCCGTCAGAATGCAGAAAAACATTCTGTTTCGGATAAAGCCTTTTTTTTTGCATCAGATATGGGAAAAG
>PWPY01000299.1 GCA_003558575.1 Desulfonatronovibrio sp. | reverse complement strand
CAAGATGGTTAAAGTCAAAGATTCTCTGCTCAATGAGCACTCCTTCATCCCGGAACTGACGTTTGGCATAGTTCTTAATCAGACGAAGAACTGTTCGGAAACGATCCAGGTCACTTACTTCCTCAATTCCCATGCCACCACCGCCAGCAGACGCTTTTACCAGAATAACCGGCTGGTCAACCCCAATTTCTTTCTGGAAAGAAAATAGAGAGGAAGCCAGTTCTTCAGCCTCAAGGTCATCAAAGATAGGCCTGTCGGAACCGGGAACAGTAGGTACTTCAAGTTTTCTGGCCAGTCTTTTGGTGTTGATCTTGTCACCCAGCTCCTGGATGACTTTCCAGGATGGACCGATGAAAGACAGCTTTCTTGATCGTTGTTCAACGCGTCTGGCAAAACGGAAATCTTCGGCAAAGAAACCGTAGCCTGGATGGACAGCCGTGCACCCGGCTGCATCGGCAACAGCGAACAGCTCGTTTGGGTCCTGATATGAGCTTATGCGGTAAAGAGATTTTTCTCCACCTTTTTTCAGGGCCTTGGTGCAGTGCTCCGAAGCAGCATCTTCTTTGGTATAGACACAGGTGAAGTCTAAACCCAGGTCTATGCATGCATCCATAATGCGCAGTGCGATTTCACCTCTGTTGGCAATAAGTATATTATTCCTTTTCATCTGAGTTATTTTGCTCTTTCTTTTTTCTTTTAAGTTCAATCATTCTTTTCTGTATCTCAAGGACCAGTTTGTCTAAGAGGGCCTCCTGTTTTAAGGGGATATCCCCAAACTCACAGGCTGCAAAAGTGTCAGTAACTTTGACAAGTTTTCCCTGAAGTTCCTTAAGAAAAACCTTTTGTCTGATAATAAGAGATATCTCAACGTCCTGGTCTGTTTCAAGACCCTGATTATCGTTTTCTTTAAGGGAAAAGGCAACCCCACTCACACTGATATCCAATGCTTCGAATTCGCCAGGCCTGTCCTTAATCTTTATCTTAAGGTTAGGTATGGATACCCGGTAGGCTTTACGAGGAGAAGAGCTTGAATATTCAACTTCAATATTATTATAAAAGTCAGCCATTTATCCTCCGATTTGTTTTTCCAGGACAAATTCAACTCTTCTGTTTCTGGCCCTGTTTTCTTCGGTAGTATTGGGATACAGCGGTTGTAAATCAGCGAATCCGGTAGCTGTCATTCTTTGGGGATTAATTCCTATTTCCATAAGGTAACGAAGAGTATTAAGAGCTCTCAGGGCGGATATTTCCCAGTTATCCTGAAATCTTCCTCCTGCTCTGGGAGGAATATTATCGGTATGTCCCTGGATATTTATTTTCTGGTCTGAATGGCGAATAAACACATCTTTCATATCACGCAACAATTTTTTTCCCTCAGTACTAATTTCCACCTGACCAAGTTCAAACAAGGCATTGGCTGGAAGGCGCAAGGTAATGATTCCAGCGTCAAGATTCGCCCCCACAACTCCATCCAAGCCTTCCTGACTGTAGTGATACTGAATATCCGAGAAAACCTGCTTCTGAGCTTCCACCATCTGTCTGTAATGGGTTGCCTGATCCATAAGTACACCGGCTGTATCTGTACGGACTCTAAGCCCCCATTCTTCAGTTTCCTGTTGTCCGAGGGAGCGACGGACAGATAGGATGGTTTCTTCAAATTTCTGATCACTCAGAGTTGAAAAAGAAAAAAGAAGAATAAAAAATACCAGAAGAAGCAGGGCAATATCAGCAAATGTAGTCACCCAGGCTCTGGTTTCATCATCGTTATCTTCTTCTAAGTGCAGTCGTCTCTGATTAGCCTCTTTCATTTCTTCTCTCAGATGGGGGAACAAAAGATGAAAGTTTTTCGTACACTATTCTGGGATTGTTGTTTTCCAAAATAGACTGTGCTCCCTGGAATATGATCTCCAGGTGCAATGTTTCCTGCTGGGTTCTACTTTTGAGTTTTCCTGCTATGGGTAGAAAGACCAATGTAGCCAGAAGGGTTCCATAGAAAGTAGTGAGTATGGCCACTGCCATGGCTGGACCAATGGAGGCTGGATCATCAAGTCTTGTGAGCATCTGAACCAGGCCTATCAGAGTTCCAATCATACCGAAGCTTGGTGAAAAAGCAGCCATCTTTCTAAAGACATCCTGGATAATGGCATGCCTGCTTCGAAGGGATGATATTTCAATACGCAGGGTCTCGGAGATCATCATGGGATCAGTATTGTCAGCTATAAGCTGGCAGGATTTTTTCAGAATCGTGTTTTCCGTCTGGATCTTCTCTAAGGCCAGAAGTCCATCCCGCCGGCTGATGTCAGCAATTCTGACCATGGTGTTAACAACGTCGTTGGATGATATGTTTTTTTTGGAAAAAATATAGAACGCCGCTCTTAAAGCCTTATTTACTTCGCTTACAGGAAAGTTAATGGTTGTGGCAGCCATGGTCCCGCCAAGAACGATCATCATTCCCGGGATATTTACAAAGGTGTCAACAGAACCACCAATGAATATGGCTCCGATGACCAGAGAAAAGCCTACAATGATTCCAAAAAAAGTTGCAATATCCATTAAATGCCCTTAACTGTCTTTGTTGATAAAGCGTGGGTTTATAAGAGGCAGTATAATCATTTTTTCCTGAGAACTGATAATTTCAAAAGTATGTAAAAAGTGGATAACATTATGTTGGAAAAAACAAAAGTACTGGAAACGGAAAATTTTTTAAAAAAAAACTATCCTGATTTTCAACCGGATGTCGTTATTATTGCTGGAAGTGGTCTAAGTGCTCTTGCTGATTCTATAAAGCAGGTTATGAAAGTCAACTACGCCCAGATTCCGAATTTTCCGGTTTCAACCATTGCCGGCCATGAAGGCTCTTTGATTCATTGCCGGGTAAATGGTGTTAACCTGGCTATTTTAGCTGGAAGGACACACCTTTATGAAGGTTACTCAGCTTCAGATATAGTAAGACCGTTGCGTGTATTGCGGCTTCTTGGCGCACAAATGGTTATTCTGACCAACGCAGCCGGAGCCCTGAATCCGTTGTTTGGCACAGGGAATATTATGCTCATCTCAGATCATATCAATCTTACAGGGGAAAATCCCCTTGTTGGAGATAATATTGAAGAGTGGGGGCCAAGGTTTCCAGATATGAGCAGTGTATATTCCAGAGAGCTTATGGAGATTGCAGAGAATACAGCCCTCAAACTGAATATTGCTTTGAAAAAAGGAGTGTATGTGGGCATAAAGGGCCCTTCCTTAGAAACACCTGCTGAAACGAGATCTTTTAGGACCTTAGGGGCTGATGCCATTGGCATGTCTACAGTTTTAGAGGCTGTAGCTGCGAAACATATGGGCATGGAGATTCTGGGATTGTCCTGCTTAACCAATAAAAACCTTCCAGACTGTATGGCTGAAACATCTCACGAGGAAATATTAGAAGTAGCTGCAAAGGCTAATGAACTGCTAAAAAATCTGATCCTGGAGATTCTTAAAAGCAGATCATTGGTCAGGGGGAAATGTTCTCAGCAGGCCCGTAAGCAATAAGTCAATAATCACGTCAAGGAGAAAATAATGGATGCTGACCCAAGACATCTCGTAGAAGAGCTTAGAGATAATGTTGAAAAATCTGATCTGATAAAAGCGCGGATCGTTTTATCCTATCTGGGACAAGTTGATAAGGATACCCAGAAAAAGCTGGTTAATCTTTTAGAACAGGGTAATGCCGATTTTACCATTCCACTTTTAACAGAGTTGATTCAAAAAGATAGATTTCTGACTACGAACCTCCCTGAAGTCAGGGGAGTGCTCATTGCCAAATCCCTTGAACAACCGGATTTTCTGTTAAAAACCATCATGGACAAAGTCGAGCCAAGGGAACTTT
>PWPY01000054.1 GCA_003558575.1 Desulfonatronovibrio sp. | reverse complement strand
TCCTTACTGTGATCTCCGTCAAAATAGACAAGATCAACCTGATCAATACTGTTAAGCAGGTCGGGAAGAACCGTCCTGAAGTCTCCTTTTATCAGTTCAACATTTCCTGCTCCTGCCTTTTTAAGCTCAGCACCGGCAATCTCATGTTGACGGGGACAGGCTTCCAGGCTGTATACGGTACCCTGAACAGACCCGGACGCCATGCAAAAAGTCCCGAAACCAAGTGAAGTACCCAACTCAATGATGTTTTGCGGTTCAAAATATCGTGCAAGCCTGAAAAGCAGTCTGCCAGTTTTACAGTTGCTTGATGTATACCTCATAATATCACCTATGGCCCTTTTCTCAGATGGAAAAACAAGGGAACCAGCGCCCCTGTCATAAACAGTTATAATCTCCCTGTTTCCGGACAGCGACTCTCTGTATTTTTTAATCTGAGCATACTCCCTGTATTTATTTCTACAATTAAGCACACTCCTGTTCAGTTCAAATATAAAAGGAGAATGAATTCCATGTCCACGAACACCTCTTCTGTTGAACCGGTAGACAAAATATTTAATTAATAGTTTAATTTTACCCATATTAATTAAGAGATGACGTATACGCGAATTTACAGTTAATTATACAAACCATATGCAATTTCAAGACTTAATTACCGGTCTCACCCTGATACATGGCAACACACCATTCTTTTCATATGCATAAGGATATACTTGAAAAAGATATAAAATATCTTGCCGGAGTGGGACCGAAACGGGCCGAACTCCTGAACAAAGAACTTAATATTAAAACCTTCGGCGACATGCTCTGGTATTTTCCTTATAAGCATGTAGACCGCACCAGGTTCTACAGGATTTCACAAATCACGGGAGAACTGCCATATATCCAGCTGGAAGGTGTAATAAAAAGAGTTGACCTGGCAGGTGCAGGACGTAACAGGAGATTGACGGCAATAATTTCTGACGGAACAGGTAACCTTGAGCTTGTATGGTTCAGAGGATTAAGATGGATAGGTGACCTTGTTAAACCGGGAAAAAAATTCCTTGTTTACGGAAAACCGTCAATATTTAACAATAAAGTTAACCTGGTGCACCCGGAGATGGAGGATCCTGATAAACAGGAAAAAATAATAAACTCATCCTTGCAGGCCTTTTACAATACAAGCGAGAAATTGAAGAACAGTTTTATAACCTCAAGGGTGATAAATAAGATCCAAAACAGGCTTTTAGGTATTGTAGCAGGGAAAATTGATGAGACACTGCCTGAAGAATTCATCAAAAAACTTAATCTGGAAGGCATAAATGAGGCACTTTTAAACATCCACTTTCCCGGTAGTCCCGAGAAGTTAAGAAAGGCTGAATATCGTCTGAAATTCGAAGAGTTGTTTTACCTGCAGCTGAATATACTGAGACAAAAAACAGGCAGGAACCAGAAGGTTAAAGGTTTTGTTTTTACCAGGGTTGGAGACCTGTTAAACAATTTTTACCATAAATACCTGCCATTTGAATTAACTTCAGCCCAGAAAAGAGTTCTAAAAGAGATCAGGAAAGATACCGGCTCCGGGAAACAGATGAATCGCCTGCTGCAGGGCGATGTTGGCAGTGGCAAAACTCTTGTGGCAATAATGACTATGCTGATAGCCATTGACAATGGATACCAGGCATGCCTTATGGCTCCAACAGAAATACTTGCAGCCCAGCATTTCAAAACAGTTACAGAAATGCTGGACGGACTTCCTGTTACCACCGGACTCCTGACAGGATCCACCAGGAAAAAAGATCGGGATGTCCTGCACAGACAGCTTGAGGCAGGAGAAATGAATATCCTGATAGGCACACATGCACTTATAGAAGAGAGTGTTCAGTTCAGCAGTCTGGGACTGGTTATTATTGATGAGCAGCACAGATTCGGTGTAGCACAGAGAGCCAGAATGTGGAAAAAAACCATGGATCCCCCACATATGCTTGTCATGACAGCAACACCCATTCCGCGGACTCTGGCCATGACAGTTTACGGTGACCTGGAGGTATCTGTTATTGATGAACTTCCTCCCGGACGAAAACCTGTTGTAACTGCACATTACTATGATAACCAAAGAGAAAGGCTTTGCGGGTTCATGCGTAGTCAAATTGGCCTGGGAAGGCAGATATATGTGGTGTATCCTCTTATCAAAGATTCTGAGAAAATGGACTATAAGGATCTGGAAGATGGTTATGAAAGTATATCAAGAGCTTTTCCTCCTCCCGCATATGTTGTTGCCATAGTCCATGGACGTATGAAGCAGGAAAACAAGGAAACCGGCATGCAGCAGTTTATCACAGGAAGAGCTCATATTCTGGTTGCAACTACTGTTATAGAAGTGGGTGTTGATGTACCCAATGCAAGTGTTATGGTGATAGAAAGTGCCGAAAGATTCGGACTATCACAGTTGCATCAGCTCAGAGGAAGGGTAGGACGTGGTGCTGACCAGTCATATTGCATCCTGATGACCTCTTATAAGCTTTCTAACGAGGCGAGGCAACGGATAAAAACCATGACTACCACAAATGATGGTTTTGAGATAGCAGAAGCTGACCTCAAACTCAGGGGGCCCGGAGATATGGAAGGAACTATGCAAAGCGGTTTTCCATTTGAGCTTAAAATATCTCATCTGGGCAGGGACAGCCAGATACTTGAATATGCAAGAGAAAAAGCCATAGATATACTTGAACGGGACCCGCTGCTTGAAAACCCTGCCAACAGGATACTGAACAGACAACTGAGAAAACTTAATCCACAGCTGGAGAACTGGAGCAAAATAAGCTGAAATAAAAGGCATTTTCATCACATAATTTCCAGTCCCCAGAGTTTCCTGTCCCCAGATTTTCCAATCACATTACCTGACTGAAGCGCAAGTCCCCCACTGAATATCTCAGCATAAACTTTCAAATCAAGCCTAATTTATATTCATACTAAATATAAATTATTTTGGGCTTTCCAAAACATGACAAAAAACAATCTTTAAAACTCAAACATCAATATTTTTGTATCTTCCAAAATAATCTGGAAAGATGGCTTCTTCAGAAACGATTGAACATTCCGGCATAATAAGCGATGTAAGAGACGACCTGATTAAAGTCAGTATAAAGGCCGAATCTGCCTGCCATACTTGCCGCGTGAGAGGCTCCTGTTCAATCGGGGACAAGGAGGTGAAAACAATTGAGGTATTCAGGAAGAAGGGTGAAACCTATTCAGTAGGTGAAGAAATAAAGGTTGTGCTTGAACGATCTCTCGGGATGAAAGCCCTGGGGCTTGGCTACATAGCGCCTTTTCTGATTCTTGTGGTCATCCTGTCAGTGCTGATATCCATCGGATTGAATGAGGGACTGGCCGGAATGCTGTCACTTGTATCGCTTGTACCATATTATTTCGGGCTGTCATTTTTCCGCGACAAGCTCAAAAAAGAGTTCTCTTTCAGATTGCAAAAAATGTAACAATTCATAACAATGAGTGATATAGTAATAAACTCCATAATTACTGTAAGTGCAATGGGAACAGCTGCTGCGGTAATCCTGTTCCTTGTGGCAAGAAAATTCAACGTTGTTGAAGATCCGCGTATAGACCTGGTGGAAGAAGAGCTGCCTGCTGCAAACTGCGGGGGATGCGGACTGCCGGGGTGCAGGGCTTTTGCAGAAGCGCTTGTCAGAGCCGATGACATTTCCGACCTTAAATGCCCGGTCAGCAGTAGTGAAGATATGGCCAAAATTGCAGTGATCCTGGGAAAGGAAATAGCTGAACAGGATCCTCTTGTGGCAGTTGTCAGGTGTGCAGGCACCCCTGAAAAGCGTTCAAAAACCAGTAGCTATGACGGGGCTCCCTCCTGCACCATCGAGTCATCTCTT
>PWPY01000202.1 GCA_003558575.1 Desulfonatronovibrio sp. | reverse complement strand
GATTTCAGCCGGTAATGGTGGATGAACCCAGCGTTGAGGATACAGTTTCCATCCTGCGTGGACTTAAGGAACGTTTTGAAGTTCACCATGGCGTGCGTATCAGTGACAGCTCGCTGGTTTCAGCGGCTGTTCTTTCTCACAGATACATTTCTGATCGCTTTCTTCCGGACAAGGCCATTGATCTTATTGATGAATCTGCAGCCAAGATAAGAAGTGAAATCGATTCTCTACCCACGGAACTTGATGAAATTAACCGCAAGATCATGCAATTGGAAATCGAACAGGAGGCCCTGAAAAAAGAAAAGGACGAGGCCTCAAGAGATCGCCTGGAAAAGCTGGGCAAGGAGCTGGCTGAACTAAAGGAATCCCAGACAACTCTTAAAACTCAGTGGGAGAGGGAAAAAGGTTCCATTAATTCTTTGCGCAGCCTCAAAGAAGCCATTGAAAAAACCCGTTATGAAATTGAAAATGCTGAACGGGCATACGATCTTAATAAAGCTGCTGAACTTCGCTATGGAAAACTAAATCTGTTAGAAAAGGAGCTTGCTGAGAAAGAATTAGATATCACCGGTGACAATGATGGCAGAAGTTTGCTGAAAGAAGAGGTCGGTCCTGATGATATAGCGGAAATTGTTTCCCAATGGAGTGGAATTCCTGTTTCCAGATTAATGGAAGGTGAGCGGGAAAAATTGCTGAAATTGTCTGATATCCTTCATGAAAGAGTTATTGGTCAGGATGAAGCTGTGGATGCGGTTTCTGATGCAGTCCTTCGGGCCAGATCAGGATTGAAAGATCCCAACCGGCCTATTGGATCGTTTCTCTTTCTTGGCCCGACTGGTGTGGGCAAGACCGAACTTACCAAAACCCTTGCGCAGAACCTCTTTGATACTGAAGAAAACATGATTCGTATTGATATGTCTGAATATATGGAGAAACATACTGTGGCAAGGCTGATAGGGGCTCCTCCAGGTTATGTTGGCTATGATGAAGGAGGCCAGCTTACTGAAGCGGTCCGGCGCAAACCATACAGCGTAGTGCTGTTTGATGAAGTTGAAAAGGCTCATACAGATGTTTTCAATGTGCTTTTGCAGATTATGGATGACGGACGCCTTACAGATAGCCATGGTCGGACAGTGGATTTCAAAAATACTGTAATAGTTATGACTTCAAACCTGGGCTCTCAGTACCTGCTTGAGGGTATTTCTCAGCAGGGTCAATTAAGAGATGATGCCAGAGATCAGGTTATGAAGACTGTACGGTCTCACTTCAGGCCAGAATTTTTAAATAGAATAGATGAGACAGTTTTGTTCAAGCCATTGCTTTTAGAAGAAATTGAAAAAATTGTGGACCTTCTTCTTAAACATATTCAGCATCGTCTTGAGGATAGAAAGGTTGAACTTGAATTGACCTTTGAAGCCAAGGAGTTTATAGCTAGGGAAGCCTATGATCCGGTATATGGAGCAAGGCCTCTTCGCAGATATCTGCAGCAGAAGATAGAAACACCTCTGGCAAAAGAAATTATTGCAGGTCGTCTTATGGATGGACAGAAAGTGGTAGTGGATTTAGAAAATAATGAGCTCAAAATTACAACCCAATAAACTCTGGACAAACAGGGGGCAAAAAGGGCAGGTACGTACCTGCCCTTTTTGCTTGCATCAAATTAAAATCAACGGAGATATTTTTGACTTCAGAAAAAAGAAATATCCTTTGCCTTGATATTGGCAGTGGAACCCAGGATGTCCTGTATTATATGCCCGGTCAGGAACTGGAAAATTGTCCCAAATTCGTGCTTCCTTCTCCAGCCATGGGAGTGGCTTCAAGGGTAAAGACCCTGCACGCTCAGGGAAATAATATTTATTTTTATGGTCAAAATATGGGCGGGGGATTCTACAGAATTTTAAAGCAGTGCATGAGTGAAGGATTAAGTGCAGCAATTCATCCTCTGGCTGCTTTTTCTTTGTCTGATTCCATGGACTGGGTCAGAAATGCCGGGCTTGATATTACTGAGGAATGCCCTCAAGGCTATTTTCCTGTTCATTTATCTGACTATGATCCTGGATTCTGGCAGGGATATCTGGCCCAGGCTGGGTTGGACTACCCGGGACTCATTCTGGTTTGTGCTCAGGACCACGGGTTCCATCCCCACAGCAGTAATAGAATAGGCAGGTTTGAAATCTGGAAAGAATTTCTTTTGGAAAATGATGGACATATTGAAAAATTGATTTTTTCAGAACCCCCTGAAAAAATGAGCAGGCTGGTAAGCCTTAGGGGATCTATTGGGGCTGGATTTGTAGCTGATACTGGAGCGGCCGCTTTACTTGGGGCTCTTTTTGTGCCTGAGGTGGAAAAACTGTCTCATGAAAAAGGTATATGTGTGGTTAATGTCGGCAACAGCCATACCATTGCTTTTCTGGTATATCAGGGCAGGGTGCATGGCATTTTTGAGCATCATACAGGCCTTTTGGATGGACAAAAGTTGTGGGACCAGTTAGACATTTTCAAGAAGGGAGAGTTAAATAGTCAGCATGTTTTTGATGATAATGGTCATGGCTGCTTGGTGTTGGATTCTGCCCAGGGACATGATTTTGTTCCTACTTTTGTTTTAGGTCCGAGACGGAAAATGCTTCAGGATTTTAATGCTGAGTTCCTCTGTCCTGGCGGAGATATGATGTTAGCCGGGTGTTTCGGGTTGTTAAAGGGCTATTCCGTGTTAACTTCCCAGAAGCTTACTTAATGATATTTTTTGAAAATGAATAATTATACTTTGGTCAGACCTGAGCACCTTAATCATCATGGTTTCCTTTTTGGGGGCATGATGCTCAAGTGGGTGGATGAGTTTGCGTGGTTAGCTGCCAGCAAGGAATTCCGCGGGTGTAAACTGGTTACTGTAGCCATGAATGAAATAAGATTTACTCAGCAGGTTCCTCTTGGCTCAATTCTTCGCTTTAATATAGAATATGTCCGTCAGGGCGTAACGTCTGTGACATACAATGTGGTTGTTTACTCTGATGAACCTGGGAAGGAAGCCGAGAGAAAGGTATTTGCCAACAGCATTACCTTTGTCCGTGTCGATGATGAAGGACAGAAGAAGGAGCTTCCCGAAAGAAAAGTTTTTGTGCCGTGTGAGAACCCATAACCATAAAGAGAAACTATGAAAAAAATAACAATCGCCACAAGAGGCAGCAAGCTGGCCCTCTGGCAGGCTGAACATATATCCTCAAGGTTGAAAGGTCGTTATACAGGGCTTGAAGTGGAACTGTTAAAAATTAAGACCACAGGTGATAAGATCCTTGATGTGCCCCTTGCCAAGGTCGGGGGAAAGGGGCTTTTTGTTAAAGAAATTGAGGAAGCAATTCTGGACGGCAGGGCTGATATTGCTGTGCATAGTATGAAAGATGTGCCGGCTGTTCTTCCTGAAGGTCTTAAGTTGGGAATCATTCCCAAAAGAGAGTCCAGATATGACCTGTTACTGTCTGAAAAATATCCAGACCTTGCTTCCCTCCCTGAAGGAGCCATTGTTGGTACTTCCAGCTTAAGGCGTCAGTCCCAGATCCTTCATTTAAGGTCGGATTTGAAAATAGAGATGCTCAGGGGTAATCTGGATACCCGTCTGAAGAAGTTGAAGGACGGGCTTTATGACGCGATTATTATTGCTGCTGCAGGAATGAAAAGGCTTGGTTTTAATGCTACGTATGAAAGTGACCTTGTTCCTCCTTATTTTCTGCCTGCAGTGGGACAAGGCGCTCTTGGAATAGAATACGCATCAGGCAAACCTGAAATGGATGAGTTTCTGGGCTTTATGGACCACTCAAGTACCCGTTTCTGTGTCTCCTGTGAGAGGGCTTTTCTGGCAGAACTGGAGGGAGGCTGTCAGGTGCCCATTGCCTGCCT
>PWPY01000052.1 GCA_003558575.1 Desulfonatronovibrio sp. | reverse complement strand
TCGAAAAGGTCTTGCAGATACAGCTCTTAAAACAGCAAACTCAGGATATCTGACCAGAAGGCTGGTGGACGTGGTCCAGGATGTTGTTGTCTCTGAGTACGACTGCGGCACAGTTGACGGAATCGAGATTTCCCACCTTATGAAGTCGGGAGAAATCCAGGAAAGACTAAGTCAGCGAGTTCTTGGCAGGATTGCAATGTACGATGTCCTGGATCCTGAAACAGGGGATGTTATTACTGCCTCCAATGAGATGATTACTGAAGAAGCTTCCAGGAAGATCGACAATGCAGGCATTAACAGTCTTAATATCCGTTCAACCCTGACCTGTAAGACTAAGCGTGGGATATGCGCACTTTGTTATGGACGTGACCTGGCCCGGGGACATTTGGTCAATGTGGGAGAAACAGTGGGAATTATTGCTGCCCAGTCCATTGGAGAGCCAGGAACACAGTTGACCATGCGTACCTTTCACATTGGTGGGACAGCGTCCAAGGAGATTGAGCGCTCTAATATCAAGGCTCAAAATTCAGGACATATTGTTTTTGCACGCATAAGGACTGTTGAAAACTCCAAGGGTGAATCCATGGTCCTTGGCAAGAGCGGTCAAATCAAGATTGTAGATGATCAGGGAAGAGAGCGCGAAAAATACTTCTTGCCTTCAGGAGCCAAAATTTTTGTAAAGCCGGATCAGGAAATTCAGAAAGGTCAGCTCCTGGCAGAATGGGATCCATTCAACGAGCCTTTTGTTACTGATGTTGGCGGTATAATCAGGTTCTCTGATATTATTGAAGGACGTACATACCAGGAAAAAGTTGATGAAACAACCTCCAGGGCGACCAGAACCATTATTGAGTACCGTTCTACAAACTTCAGGCCCAGCATCTCCATCTGCGATGAAAAAGGTAAGGTTAAGAATCGACCCGGCACAACTTCAGAAGCAGTATTTCAGCTTCCTGTAGGGGCTTTGCTCATGCTTCAGGACGGAGACGAAGTGCAGGGAGGAGATGTAATTGCAAGAAAGCCGCGCGAATCATCCAAGACCAAGGATATTGTTGGTGGTCTGCCGAGAGTAGCTGAGCTTTTTGAAGTCAGAAAACCCAAGGATCAGGCCATAGTTACGGAAATTGACGGTATTGTATCCTTTGGTCCTGAGTCAAAAGGTAAGAGAAAGATTATCGTCACTCCTGAAACAGGAGATCCCAAGGAATACCTGATCCCCAAAGGAAGGCATATTACAGCTCAGGAAGGGGATTTTGTAGAGGCCGGGGAGCTTATTACTGAGGGAAATCCAGATCTGCACGATATCCTCAAGATTAAAGGTGAGAAATTTCTGGCCAATTATCTGGTGGAAGAAATTCAGGATGTATACAGATTTCAGGGGGTACAGATAAATGACAAGCATATTGAAGTTATTGTTCGTCAGATGCTCAAAAAAGTTCATATTATCGACCCTGGAGATACAATATTTCTCAGTGGCCAGCAGGTTGAAAAGAATACCTTCATGCGTGAAAACGAGAAGTGCGTCAGAAGGGGAGAGAATCCAGCCATGGCAGAACCACGGGTCCTTGGTATAACTCAGGCATCGCTGACAACAGAATCTTTTATTTCAGCAGCCTCGTTCCAGGAGACTACCAAAGTTCTGACAGAAGCTTCCTTAATGGCTAAAGTAGACAGGCTGAGGGGATTGAAAGAGAACGTGATAGTTGGACGTCTTGTACCAGCTGGAACAGGTTACAGGGCATATGTAAACAGCAATATAACTGTTCCTGAGCAGCCAGAAAACCCTGACAGGTTTTTGGAAGAGCTGGATCAGGAAGTATATACTGAGCCAAGATAAAATTCAGTTAGTTGCAGGGCGAGTCTTCTTAAGACTGCAATCTCGCAGACACATGGCTCATTTCAAATTGCTTGCCGTTCTGCTCCCGGATACCCCCGGGGAGGGACGTTTCCAAGGAACTGTATATGGGCTGTTCAACGATCTTTCAGGGCAAAATACTTTAGGCTGTAATGATATTTTTCTTGACAAGGTCATAACCATAAACTAACTGCTACATGTTTCAGCAAGCAGATTAATTATTGGAGGATATATGCCAACCATAAACCAACTGGTTAGAAAATCCAGGGAACAGGTTAAAAACCCGAAGAAAAGAGCAGCTCTTCAGCAGTGCCCTCAGAAAAGAGGAGTATGTGTACGTGTGTATACAACAACACCCAAGAAGCCTAACTCAGCTTTGCGTAAAGTTGCCAGGGTAAGGCTTACAAATGGAATTGAAGTTACTTCATATATACCTGGTGAAGGTCACAACCTTCAGGAGCATTCAGTTGTCATGATCCAGGGTGGTCGTGTTAAAGATCTTCCTGGTGTGCGCTACAGGATAATCAGGGGAACTCTTGATACATCCGGTGTTCAGGATCGACGCAAAAGCAGATCAAAATATGGCGCCAAAAGGCCGAAATAAATTTTAAGGGAGTTGAGATAATGCCACGTAAAGGTCCTATTCCTAAAAGAGCAGTACTGCCTGATCCAGCTTATGGAAGCCGGGTTTTGACCAAGTTCGTGAACAGGCTGATGTATGACGGTAAGAAAAGTATTGCTGAGAAATTATTATATAAAGCCATTGAGCAGCTTGGTGAAAAAACTAATGAAGAGCCTATCAAAGCTTTTCATCAGGTAATAGAAAACATTAAGCCGCAAATGGAAGTTAAGTCCAGGCGTGTTGGCGGGGCCACATATCAGGTTCCCATGGAAGTTCGTCCTGACAGGCAGGAAGCTTTGGCCATACGCTGGTTAGTAAAGTATTCAAGGTCAAGGGGTGAGCAGGGGATGGATAAAAAGCTTGCTGCTGAGTTGCTTGACGCTTTCAATGGACGAGGCGGAGCAATAAAGAAAAAAGAAGATACCCACAGAATGGCAGAAGCCAATAAGGCTTTTGCACATTACAGGTGGTAATTGCTTTTTGATTGATTCATGGAAATTTCATGAATCTTGGGTAATTTTAGGTGAAAAATGTGTCACCCGGCGAGGCTGAGTGCCTCCTCGGGTGATTTTGCGCTTAATATAAAGGCGCGTTAAAGATAAAATGTTATTTTTGGTCAAATTTTCGGGAGAATAATGTGGGCAGGCTCGTACCTATAGAAAAACAGCGCAATATTGGCATAATGGCTCATATTGATGCAGGCAAGACAACAACTACGGAAAGAATTCTGTTTTATACTGGAGTATCTCACAAAATTGGAGAGACTCATGATGGACAGGCCACAATGGACTGGATGGATCAGGAGCAGGAACGTGGAATTACTATCACTTCCGCGGCCACGACGTGCTTCTGGAAAGATCATCGCATTAATATTATTGATACTCCAGGACATGTGGATTTCACAGTTGAGGTCGAAAGATCCCTCAGAGTTCTTGACGGTTGCGTAGCAGTATTTTGTGCTGTTGGTGGAGTAGAGCCTCAGTCTGAGACTGTCTGGCGGCAGGCAGATCGTTATCACGTACCCAGGTTAGCATTTGTAAACAAGATGGATAGGACAGGTGCTGATTTTTTTCGGGTTGTGGAAATGATCAAAGACAGGCTTAAAGCCAAACCCGTTCCTCTGCAGATCCCCATTGGTTCAGAAGAAAATTTTAAAGGTGTTGTAGATCTTGTTCTCGGTAAAGCCTTGGTTTTTAATGATCAGAGTTTTGGCAAAGAATTTGACCAGGTAGATATTCCAGCTGAATTGCAGGAAGATTTCGAGACATGGCGTCAGCACATGATTGAGGCCATAGCTGAAGAAGATGAGACTTTGCTTGAAAAGTACCTTTCTGGAGAGGAACTTAATCCGGAAGAAATCATGGAAGGAATCCGCAAAGCTACTATAGCCCTTACGATCTGTCCTGTACTCTGCG
>PWPY01000305.1 GCA_003558575.1 Desulfonatronovibrio sp. | reverse complement strand
CTCCTGCTCCAGCATTTTCCCGAATCCGTTAGCGGATTTGTTTTTCTGGGTATTGCTGTTTTCTCGGGCAATCTGGTTGATTTGATCTGGATTAATTTTCATAATATCTCCTTAGTGGAAAAAATTTCCCATGGAAATGAACTTTAAATATAATTGAGCAACTTTCCTGCCAAAGTTTTGTTTGCGGCATTTTGCAGGGTGATTTATTTTTTGGCTGAATGTTAACAGGTTATACGGTAGTGGCTTTCTAAACCCGCTGCTGACAATAGTCTATATCGACAGGTGTGAAAAATTATTAATATGAATAAAGATATTAATCAAGCCGTGGAAATTATTAAGGGGCATGGAATAATTATCTATCCAACAGAGACATTCTATGCCCTGGGTGGAATGGGAACGAGCTCCAACGTTGTTGAAAAAATAGTAAAGATCAAAGGACGACCAGACCATAAGCCCTTGCCTCTTGTGGCCGGATCAATGGAGCAGTGTCTATCGGTAGTTTATTTGGACCAGGAAGTAATCAGACTTACAGAAAAGTTCTGGCCAGGACCCCTTTCTGTATTAGCACGGGCCAGAGATATGGTCCCTTTGGGGGTAAAAGACAGCCAGGGACTGGTTTCCATTAGAGTGACCCCTAATCCCATAGCTGCTTCCTTATGCATTGAAGCTAAATGTCCGCTCATTGCAACCAGCGCTAACTTCAGTGGAAAAGAGGCCAGTGCCAGTTATAAAGATATAGACCACAGGTTGATTAAAATGTGTGACCTGGTCATGAATTCCCAACATAATAAGCCGGCAGGCAGGCTGCCATCAACTCTGGTCAAGGTGACAGGGCTGCAAAAAATAGAGATTCTCAGGCCAGGGGAAATAACTGCCCGGCAAATCCAAGATCAAGGGTGGAATATAGCCCAGTCACAACAAAGCCCAGGATTATAGTTTGCAGCTTTTGGCATGTTCCTCTTCAACCTTTTCAGGTCCTGAAATGATTTTCGCCCCTGAATTCAGGGCAATTTTCCTTAGCATTCCCTTGAACAGCCAGTTGTGGGCGAGAGTCAGACTTTTCCAGTAAGCAATTCCCACCAGACCCTTAGGGTAGAATCTGGCTCTCTGGATCAAGACGGTGCTGTCTTTTTCCCAGGGAAGAACATTAAATTCCAGAATGGCCTGTCCAGGAACCTTCATTTCAGCCAGCAATCTTAATTGATGATTTTTCTCAGCTCTTATCACTCTCCAGAAATCAATGGTATCCCCATAGCGGATTTCATTTTGAACTCTGCGTCCTGCACGATATCCGCTTCCGCCCATAATTTTATCTGCGAGACCTCTGATACGCCACAAAAAGTCAGCATAGTACCAGCCTTTTTTCCCACCGATACTTTCTATTTCTTTCCAGACCTTTTCAGGTTTGGCTCTAAGTTTTACCTGGAAAGAAATTTCATAAATATCACCACCTGCATAACTTGTATCAGAGCAGGTTACCCATTCAGGAATGTTTATTTCACCAGCATCTGTCCAGCATGTATCGACCTGTTCTTTGTCAACCCGGTCTAAGGCCCTGTGAATAGCTTCTCTGCATGACAAAAGTTTCTGAGGTACAATTTTTTGAATTCTATTTTCCCGGCATACTACAGTGTTGCGCAGACCTTCAGCCAGGGGTCTGGCAATGCCGGACGGAATCGGTGTGACTAAGTGTATCCAGTAGGAACTGAGCCTGGGAGTTAAAAATGGAACAGGCAGAATAAGCCTCGTTGGCAATCCAGCTTCCTGGGTATAGATTTTAAATAACTGGCCGTAGGTGAGCACATCCGGCCCTCCAATTTCAAAGGTCTGGTTCAAAGCCTTGGGGTTATCCAAACATCCTGAGAGATACCCCAGAACATTACTGATGGCTATGGGCTGGCTCTGGGTGTGTACCCATTTGGGTGTTATCATAATGGGCAGGCGTTCCACCAGATAACGCATGACCTCAAAAGATGCGCTTCCAGCGCCAAGGATCATGGCTGCTTTAAGAAAGGTAACAGGAACAGATCCTTTTTTAAGGATTTTTCCCACTTCAAGTCTTGATTTCAAATGATGGCTTAAATCTGGGCTTTCATCTCCAAGACCACCGAGGTAAATAATCTGATTTAAACCGGCTTTCTCAGCTGACTTGACCATATTTTCAGCAGCGATTCTGTCTTTGGATGCAAAGTCATTTTTTGATCCGGGGCCCATGGAGTGGACTAAATAGTAAGCGGCTTTGCAGCCTGTACATGCTTTGTTAAGGCTGTCTTTATCCAGTACATCCACAGATACTGCTTCAAAATTTGGATGGGATGAAAAGTTTCTGCAAAGGAGTTTTTTGGTATTTCTGGCTCCAGCCCTGACCTTGTATCCTTTATCAAGGAGAATAGGGACAAGTCTTCCGCCTACATACCCGCTTGCACCAAGAACAAGGATTGTATCTTTTTGATCAGCTTTCATGGTCTACCTTCTTTTAATTTATCATGTTAACAGCGTGTTGAAAAAGTCCTTATCAGGCAGGCTGTTCAAAAATTCCAAGCGACAGTCCTGCACCCACTTTTGCAAGTATTACCCCGGCATAAGTCTTTACTGACATCTAAAGTGGCTGCAGGATAAAGAACAAAAAAAGTTCAAGATCGCAGCGTATTTATGATACGTAAGAGTTTGAACTTTTTGCAGCGACGCAGCAATTGGAAGATTTTCAACAACCAGTTAAACAGGTTATTAACTTAATGCTGGAAGCAGGGGTACAAAATTTTGAATCAAAAAAACTGGCAAAAACTTAACTTTGTAAATGTGCAGTTCAAAAAATTGTACTGCTTTTGATATGTCAAAAGCCAAAAATTATGGAAAAATGTGGGTTAATAAGGTTTTTATAAACTGGTCCGCAAATTGCTTTATAGATATTAAGTTTCTTCCTCCTTTTGCAAAAACCGGCTGCCTTGTTCGGGTGAACTTGGCAGCCGGTTTTTTTGTGTCTTAAAAAGGCTTTTCAACAGACTGCTCATTATTGCCAGATGAAGCTTATTGGGCTAATAAGCTGTAACTCAGGCTACTGATCATTTCTAAAGGGTAGCTTGGCTCTATCTATTTACCACACTTTTGTCAGGTCAGGTTAACAGTGTGAAAAAGTCCTTATCAGACAGGCTGTCCTTTCTGATTACACCTTGAGCCTTATTTTATCAAGCATTCCAAAAAATATTATTAAAAAAAACGTATAAAGAAAGATTATGAGTTACTATAAACCCTGCCCATCCTGCAAAGAGCCTGTACTCTTCTATAAAAATCCTACCCCCACAGTTGATATAGTGATTTTTTCTCCTCCTGAAAAGATTGTTCTCATAGAGAGAAAGAATTTTCCCTTTGGCTGGGCCTTGCCGGGTGGTTTTATTGACTATGGAGAAAGGGCTGAGCATGCTGCTGTAAGAGAGGCAAAGGAAGAAACAGGGCTTGACGTTGAACTGACTGGACTTGTCGGGGTTTACTCTAATCCGGATAGAGATCCAAGATCACATACCTTAAGTGTTGTTTACATGGCCTACGCTTTAAATATACAAAGCCTCAGAGCAGGTGATGATGCCCAGAATGCTGCTTTATTCAGCTGGAACGATCTTCCTCAACTGGCTTTTGATCATGTTAAGATTATTAGTGATTTCAGGTGTTTTCAGGCCAGGCTCGGTTAGTGTCTGGAATTCTTATACAGCCTGGGCAAAAACGTAACAATCTGAATTAATTGCTTAAACGATTCAAGTTACTTAGAAGCGTTCCACCCGGGCGGCCCGGGACCAAACCTCTAAGTAACTTGGAATTACCTCAACGCGAGAGAGATTGCCGCGCTCGAAGACTCGCTCGCAATGACACCTGACAGTCACAGATGTAGTTACGCCTATCCT